>NZ_WWSA01000020.1:0-55928 GCF_009875615.1 Dorea sp. BIOML-A1 | reverse complement strand
TTTTATTAAAACAGAGGCTATTTACAGAAAAGTGGTGCTGGGGATAACTCCCAGCACCAACTTTGTCTACAGTCTGAAACTCTACAGGAATCCTGTAGAGTTTTTTTATAGTTATTTTTATATTATGCCTGGCTTGCTTCCAGTGTTGCATTCAGTTTTGCAACTAAGAGGTCTGGATCAATTCCGTGTCCCATAGCGCCTTCTTCGATAGATTCCATCTGAGAATGTGGGCATCCGATGCATCCCATTCCTGCTTCCATCAGATCGTCAACAAGCTTTGGACATGTAGAATAATATTTGGAAAGCAGTTCACCAAATGTCATGTCTTTTGTAATCTGTGCCATCTTATCGCCTCCTTTTTATTTCAGTGTTTCCATTATAGTAGCTTTTTACCATTGTGTAAACATTTTCCGCAAATTTATTCTTAATATTTGACTACTCAAATGTCAATATGGATAACTCTTTTTTTCGACATTTCTTCATTTTTATAACAACTCTACAAAACGTGCGTTCTTTTTCTATCCCCGAATAATCCCCCGTTTTTCCCGATTTGGGTGTGGATAACGTGGATAACTTTGTGAAAATCCCCATTTTTCTACATTTTTTGCATTTTTTGATGTGGATAACTTTTTTCATGAATTTTTTTGCATTTTTTATTTTTTGCAGAAATATATCGATTTTTGTGGATTTTGTATATTGTGGATAACTTTCAATTCATGTGGATAGTGTGGATAAAAAAAGAACCGGGGAATTTTTCAGAATTCCTCCGGTCTCTTTTCTTATATCAGCTCTTATATCAGTCGTCTTACGGTCACAATATTCGTATAGGTTGCCGGCAGGATCCCGATTCCTTTTGCACTGTTGATCGCATTTACGATCTGCCCATTTCCCATATAGATTCCTACATGGCCATTATATAAGATAATGTCTCCCGCAACTGCCTGATCGTAACTTACCGCCGTTCCCGCATTCTCCATATCCCATGTCGTACGCGGAAGTGCGATTCCAAAATGTGCAAATACTGACTGTACGAATCCGGAACAATCCGCTCCGTTTGTGAGGCTCGTACCTCCCCATACATACGGATTTCCGATAAACTGACACGCATAATCTACAATTGCCTGCCCGTTTCCCGCAGCCTGCGCCTTCTGCTCCTCCTGCTCCTTTTGAAGTCTTGCCGCCTCTTCTTCTCTCGATTCGGCATACGTAAATGCATCTTCTGCATTTCCCGTGTCATTGTTCTGCACTAACTCTTCTGCCTTCTTCTGTGCCTCATTTCCTACCGTTATATATCTGGAATACACATACCCGGTCACATTTCCCGACTCAACCTTCGTCCATTCTCCCACAGGACCGGTGATCTTTGCCGCATAATCCGGATATAGTTTTCCAACCCATTCGCTGTCTGTTGTTGGTTCACTTCTTATATAAAGAAACGATTGTACATTTGCGAATGCCATATCTGAATACTCACCCTTTTGTTCCGGTACAAGATGATCTTTTACCGATATTGTCTTATCTGATGTGTAACAATCTTCCAGTATCTGTGTGCTTCCCGCCGCCGTTATATTCTGCATATCATCTATGTCTGCAGCATGCACCACCATTGGAAATGCTGTCATGATCCCGGTCATACTAACCAGGAGCACTCCTTTTTTAAGAATCGAATCCATAAACTCCCTCCTTTATGTTTTCTCGTCTTTTGTAATTGTTACAGAATTGTTACATATGTTACGTTTGTTATTATATCATCCACATACGCTTTGTCAAGTATTTCTTTTATTTTCAAGCATATCATATGTCCCCCCCTGTTTCCCATTCGTCTTTTTCTTTTATTTTGTTACATTTTGTTACATTTTGTTACATTTATTTATCCTTATTGACAAATGATATCAACGACACTATACTAAAAATATCAATTATAGTAATTATTATCGTTATCGAAAGGAGGATGTTATGGCTGCTTTAAAATACAGTAAACAGCGAGCCTCTATCAAAGAGTATTTATTACACACAACCGCACATCCTACGGCTGATACCGTATATCTTCATATAAAAGAAGAATTTCCGAATATCAGCCTCGGAACCGTCTACCGCAACCTGAATCTGCTTGCCGACATCGGTGAAGCACTCCGGATTCCGACACCTGCCGGTGGCGATCGTTTTGATGGGCGCTGCGAACCTCATTACCATGTAGTATGCACGAATTGCGGAAAAGTATTCGATCTGGAAATGGATGATTCTTATATTCAAAAGATCAACGAAGATGCTAACGCATGTTTTGATGGAATCATCGAATCTCACACTACACTTTTCCATGGTCTTTGTGCCGAATGCATAAACAAAAAAAACGAGAATAAATAATAAAATTCATCAAAAACTAATTGACAAAACAATGATATTGTGCTAAATTAATATCAGTAACAATTACTAATATTAATTTCAATAAATCAAAAAACATTTCAAAGAAAAGGAGAACAACATTATGAAAAAATTTGTATGTACAGTATGCGGATATGTTTACGAAGGAGAGGCTGCACCGGCTGAATGTCCAATCTGCCACGCACCGGCTGATAAGTTCAAAGAACAGACAGGTGAAAGAGAATGGGCTGCAGAGCATGTTGTAGGTGTTGCAAAAGGTGTCAGCGAAGATATCTTAGCTGATTTAAGAGCGAACTTCGAAGGAGAATGTTCAGAAGTTGGCATGTATCTTGCAATGGCAAGAGTTGCCCACAGAGAAGGTTATCCTGAAGTAGGATTATACTACGAAAAAGCTGCCTGGGAAGAAGCTGAGCACGCTGCTAAATTCGCAGAGCTTCTTGGCGAAGTTGTTACAGACAGCACAAAGAAGAACCTTGAGATGCGTGTAGATGCCGAGAACGGAGCTACAGCCGGTAAGTTCGATCTTGCAAAACGTGCAAAAGCTGCTGATCTGGATGCGATCCATGACACTGTTCATGAGATGGCTAAAGATGAGGCCCGTCACGGAAGAGCTTTCGAAGGACTTCTCAAGAGATATTTCGGATAAGAATAACGGATTCTGATATCAGAAGAAGAGCGGATACACCACTTAAGGAGTATCCGCTCTTTTTTGTTCATTCACTATTTTTTCCACTATCCTGCTCTATGCCATGCGCACATAGATCTTTTTCACCGGCTGGTACAGAACCGCAATTGCGATCACCATAAAGACTGCATTGATCACCGTAGCCGGAAGAGATGTAAATGCTCCCACCGCAGCCGCTGCGAATCCACTTCCCATGATCATCATAGATATGGTTCCCATAATAAATTCCATGATCACGTTGATGCATCCGTAAACCACAGCACAGATCATCGCTGCTCCGTATTCTTTCTTTTTATCACCGGCTGTCTTTTTCTTCAGCATCATAAAGAGTGCTCCGACGATCAGACACTTCAGCGCCGTCTCAACAAACGTCTTTGGCGCATCCTGCATATATCCATTTAACATATCAAAGATGGTAAGTCCCAGCGTTCCGGATACGGCTCCTCTTTTTCCTCCCTGAAGTAACAATCCCATTACGACAAATATATGTCCGAAATGAAGAAATGGTGTTCCGACTGCTGCCGGAAGCGGAATCCTGAACGACTGGATTCCAAGAAATGTAATTGCTGTAAAGAATGCCGTGATCACCAGATTCTTCACCTTATCATTATGAATGGTCTTTCCTGCTGCTGTATTTGTACTCATTGTACTCTTCCTTCCTGTTGTAATATGTAATGAAAAATAAATTCTGCTGAATATATTAGCACGATAGTGGATTCGTCCAAACAGCCAGTTGTAACATTTCCATACAGGCCAGTTTATTTTTCACACCAAAGGAAGTCGTACCCTCTTAATCTTATATCTTTTAATTCCATCTTTTCACTCGTCAGCAGATTACGATATACTCCATCTTCCTGCATCCACGCTGTCTTCTCCTGATCACTGAAGTTGAATATTCCAAAAAATCTTCTTCCCTTATATTCACGTAATATGCAAAGGACACTGTCATCATGCACATCGTATGTATACACATCTGCATCTTTATCAAATGTTATTTCCTGTCTGCGGATCTTTTCCAGCCGGTCAAGAGTCTGGAAGATACTTCCCTGAACAGTTGTGGGATCATTCTTATTCTCTGCAAGCTCCCACTGCAGCTTACCACGATGGATGTATCTTGAATCTGCACACTTAGCAGGATCTTCTTTATAACTATAGTCGTTCACCTGCCCCAGTTCATCGCCACTGTATAACATCGGGATACCCGACTGTGTCAACATATATGCATGCAGCATAAGATCTTCCCTGACCGCAGTTTCCATTGCTTCTTTGTTTTGTTCAAATCCGGCTTTTTCAATTCCACACATCGATGCCGTTGTCCCACAGAAACGTGCATCCTGCGTTACCGGATCATCATTATACAATTCTCCGCGGCTTATACTTCCCGCTATTTTCCCTGTAAAATAATCATTCAGGTAACGCTTATGTGGGATTTCTTCCATCCCCCACTGTTTCAGGGTCTCATAATCCAGTCCCCATCCGATATCATCATGACAGCGCAGATAGTTTAAAAATACATACTGTTTCGGCAGGTGGTTCAGAATATCCATCTGTTTTTTCAACAATCGGATATCTCGTGCCGCTATGCTGTTCCAGGTCGTTGCCATGGTAGTCACATTATAAAGCATGTGACATTCCGGTTTTTCTATCGTCCCAAAATACGGCACTACTTTTTCCGGTTCCATTACAACTTCACCAAGAAGTAATACGCTCGGACATACAATTTCTGCAATCATACGCATCATACGGACGATTGTGTGTACCTGTTTGAGATTTCTGCAGGTAGTTCCTAGTTCTTTCCAGATATATGGCACCGCATCAATTCTCACAATATCTATTCCCTGATTTGTCAGATACAGGAAGTTATACATCATCTCATTAAACACTCTCGGATTGCGGTAATTCAGATCCCACTGATACGGATAAAATGTCGTCATTACATAATGGCCGTTCTCCGGAAGATATGTAAAGTTTCCAGGGGCTGTTGTCGGAAATACCTGCGGCACTGTCTCCTCGTATTTCTCCGGCACATCATTATTATCATAGAAGAAATACCGGCTCATATACTCTCCTTCGCCATCCCTTGCCCGCTTCGCCCATTCATGGTCTTCTGACGTATGATTCATAACAAAATCCATACACACATTGATATCTTCCTCATGACACTTTTCTGCCAGTTCTGCAAGATCCTTCATCATACCGAGATCCGGGCGTACCTTACGGAAATCTGCCACCGCATAACCGCCGTCAGATCTGCCTTCCGGCGTATCCAGGAAAGGCATAAGATGAAGACAATTAATGTTGCATTCTTTCAGATACGGAATCTTTTCTTTTACACCTTGCATATTTCCCGCAAAATTATCTATATAAAGCATCATGCCAAGCATATCTTTCCTGTGATACCAGCCGGCTTCCTGCTCTCTTTTTGCATCTCTTTCTTTCAGTTTGCTACTCCGTTGTCTGTAATACTCATACATCTTGGAACACAATTCCGCGAACATATCATCGTTCTGATAAAGTTCCATGTAAAGCCACCTGAGCTCATCATGATGTTTCTCTAACCTATATTGAAAAATACTGTTATTTTTTTCTACGCTTTTTCCCATTTTTATACTCTACTCTTCTGCTGCCAGATGCATCTGGTATGCCTTGAATTCTCCCATTTCCACAGGCATCGGAATTCCTGCTTCCATAAGTGCTGCACCATTATATATTTTTCCTGTTTCCGTGTCACGATAGATCGCACTACATTTCAATCCTTGAAGCTTTACATAATTCACAGTCATATTTCCATGAATTTCCTGCAGTACGACGTTCAGAAGAACTTCTTTCTGATCTTCGGATACAAATGCCCATGCTGCATATTCCTCCCTCGCAGGATCAGACAGCCGGTAGTACAGTCCCGTCTGGATCAGTGGTGCGAACTTCCGGTATTCTTCCACCTGTAACCGGATCTCCTGCTTCTCTTCTTCGGAAAGTTTTCCAAGATTCAATTCATATCCGAATGTTCCGGCCATTGCCACTACACCTCTGGTATGCAGAGATGTGATCCTTCCTGTCTGATGATTCGGCACTGCTGATACGTGTGACCCTACAGCGGATACCGGATAACCGAATGAAGTACCATATTGGATCTGCAATCTGTCCAATGCATCTGTATTATCACTGCACCAGATCTGCGGTGTATAATACATCATTCCGGCATCAAATCTTCCACCGCCGCCGCTGCATCCTTCGATCAGCAGATCCGGATATCTTGTCACGATCCTTTCCAGAAAATCATATAATCCAAGAACGTAATCATACATGACCCTTCCCTGATCTTCGGTTCCTCTCGAGAACACATCCATAAGGCTCCGGTTCATATCCCATTTCACATACTCAATATTTCCCTGATCCAGGACTTTACAGATCTGATCAAATATATGATCTACAACTTCTTTTCTCGAGAAATCCAACACCAGTTGATTTCTTGCATGAACCGGATTCCTTCCCGGAATAGTAAGTGCCCAGTCCGGATGTTCTCTGTACAGATCACTGTCTTCCGAGATCATCTCCGGCTCCACCCAGATTCCGAATTTTACACCCAGATCATTGATCTTCTTTATCAGATCTCCCAGTGTCCCCCCAAGCTTTTTCTCATTGACAAACCAGTCCCCGAGACCGCTGTTATCATCATCACGTTTTCCAAACCAGCCGTCATCCAGCACCAGCATGTCAATGCCCGCATGCTTTGCCTCTTTTGCCAGTTCGTATAAGGTATCACCATCAAAATCAAAGTAAGATGCTTCCCAACTGTTCACCAGAACCGGACGGACACTTTCTTTGTACTTTCCTCTGCAGATATGCTGTCTGATACATCTGTGCAGATTCTGTGAAAGAAGGTTCATTCCACTTCCGGAAAAAGTAAGAAGCACCTCCGGTGTATAGAATGTTTCTCCTTCTGCCAGCGGATACGAGAACATCTCATCCTGCAGCCCCATAAGCGCACGTGTCTGTCCAAACTGATCTTTCAGTGTCTCACCTTTAAAATTTCCACTATATACGAAAGACATTGCATAACAATTTCCATATTGATCCGTCGTATTCTCATCTGCAAGAATCATCATCGGATTATACTGATGGCTCGAAGTTCCTCTCACACTTCCGATCACATGACTTCCATGTGTGACCGGCTCTCTCTGCATCGTTCTCTCCATTGCATGTCTTCCGTAAAATGTCAGAAGATCATATTTCCCCTGAACAAAATCCAGACATGCAGACTGCGCTTTCCTGATACATATCTTTCCTTCGCCACGATAAACGATCTTCTCGCTTCTTGTGATCACATCATAATCAGGAAGCACACCATACTGCAATGTAACTTCTACGCCTGTAACCGCATCTTCCATTACGATCTCCAGTGTCTGGCTCTCCGTCTCATCCGCATAGACTGCCGGAAGACCCGGAATCTTATATTTTCCATTGAAAATGTGATGCGAACGGTAACGCAGATCACACGCTGTACTTCCATCTGCATTTTCAACGATCAGTGCCGTACTTCTGTAATCTCCGGTTCCATAGGAAGGATACTCCTGCGGAAGTGCATCCATAGAATATGTTCTGTCATCCCCTGCATCAAACGGATTTCCAGAGAATCCCCTGTCATAATACGTCAGCAGATAATCCATGCAGCTTCCATCTGTTTTCTTTCCATAATACAGGTGCAGGAGGAACCCATAAGGGTCCACCTGCATCTGATACGTTGTATTCTTTGTCTGTATTGTAAATGTCCTGTCTGATTTACTGTAAATAATTCCCATTTTCCAGTCTCCTTTTTGTGTCTTTTATCCGATTTGTATTTTCTTATTTTACAGCTCCATTTACCACACCGTTCAAGATATGCTTCTGACAGATCAGATAAAAGATCAGGATCGGCAGAAGTGCCAACAGGTAAGAGGCAAATGCCAGGTTATAGTTCGTTCCAAACTGTGTCTGGAAATTAAGCTGTGCCAGCGGCAGTGTGTTCTTTCCTGTGCCTGACATAATAACCAATGGTGTCATAACATCGTTCCATGTTCCAAGTGCTGTCAGAACCGCAACCGTTGCATGCATTGGTTTCATGATCGGAAAGATGATCTTCCAATAAGTTGTCCATGTACTTGCTCCATCCACGCATGCTGCCTCTTCCAGCGCTCTGGGAATATTTGTCAGATATCCGGAATACAGCAGCACATTCATCGGCATATAAAATACCAGATATAAGATGATCACTCCGGCTCTGTTCGCAAGTCCCATCTGCGCCGTCTGTTTTACAACCGGCATCATCAGGATTGCAAAAGGTACGAACATACCACTGACAACATAAAAATAAATAAACTTATAAAATTTACTATGTGCCTTATTTCTTGCAATTGCATATCCAAGCAGTGAATGGATCAGCATTGCAAGCACTACCGTCACAACTGTGATCAGCAGACTGTTTCCCAACGAGTTCCAGAAATCTGTCACTTTCATCGCCTCTGTAAAATTACTCAGACTGAAATGCTTTGGAAGCGATAAGATTCCTGCGACATCATTCGTCATTTCCGAAGGTTTCTTCAGCGCAATGACAACAGTCATATACAATGGAAATACTACAGTGATCAGCCCTGCGATCAAAAGAATCGTTACAGGCCAGTTTATTCTTTCTTTCCCAACTTTTTTCATTACAACTGTTCCTCCTTCTTACCGGTGATAGTCAACTGCATTACCGAAATCACTACAATCACAATAAAGAAAATAACTGCATTTGCGCTTTGGAATCCAAACTGTCCACCACTCATTCCGTTATTATAGATCAGATATGAGATGGATTCTGTACTCTGGGCAGGACCTCCTTTTGTCAATGCCATGATCTGATCAAATACCATCAGGAAGTTTTTCACACTCAGAACCATATTGATAGAGAAAAATGGAATGATCAGTGGAAATGTCAGGTTCCTGAACTTCTTCCATCCTGTAGCACCATCAATGGCACCTGCTTCATATACATCCTCCGGAACCGTCTGAAGTCCTGAAATATATATGATTGTGTTCATTGCTATCGACTGCCATGCACACACGATCACAATCGCGATCCACGCAAGATTTGTATTAGAAAGCATACTGGAACTAAATGTCTTACTTCCGATCATTTTTCCAAATACAGGGAGGATATACGTAAAGAAATAGTTGAAAATGTATCCTACCACCAGTGCTCCCAGTACATTCGGGATAAAATATGCACCCCTGAGTGCGCTTTTGAACTTGATCTTACTATTTAGTCCGAGTGCCATCAGAAGACTCAATACATTTGTCAAAATTGTCGCCGCAATTGCCAACTTAAATGTAAAGATATATGAGCCTCCGACTCTGGAATCGGTAAACAGATCTTTATAATTACGAAGACCTACCCAGTCGTAACTTCCGTATCCTTTAAAATTGGTAAAACTATAGATGACACCTTTGATCAGCGGCAGCGTATTGAAGCAGAAAAATAATGCAACAATCGGAATCGTGATCAGAAGAAATGTCCGCTTTCTATCATTTAATTTATTCTTTTTCATCGTACTAACTCCTTGAACTTCCGTATTACCAGTAACTTATCTGTCTTAGTCATTATGCGATTTCTCGTAATCTTCCACTTTACGGATAATATCACGATTATATCTTACCCAGTCTGTATCAAATTTCTTAAGAAATGCCTTGCTGTCTTTTTTCATCAGGAATGTCTGGATCTGTGCGTCTACCGCCATTTCCGATGGATAATAATGATCCTGATAGTCAGACATTTTTCCTTCTTTTATATATTCTTTCATTCCTTCAAGGGTTGATGGCAGTTCAAAATCTCCTTCTTTACAAGGAACCGCCTTCTGCGCATCCAGATATGCCTGTACATTCTCATCTTCCAGGAGAAAATCTAACACTTCATATGCTGCCTCTTTATTTTTGCAGTCTTGCATTACGCAGAACTGAAGATCTATTCCTGAGTTCAACTTATTTTCTTCCTTGTTATTATTTGCCGGCATTACAAATGAATCAATCTCCATATCCGGATTCACTGTCTGGATCTGTGGAATTGCATAACTTCCGATCGTATACATTGCGGACTCACCTTTTGCAAATGCCGTACACGCGCCGTTGTAATCATATGCAAACGGGTCATCCGGTCCATATGGAAGCAGCTCCAGCATACGTTCTGCCACTTCTTTATATTCCTTCGAAAATGTTGTCTTTCCGCGGTTCACCTGTGCACACACATCTGCGGGTGCAAGATCTACCGCAACCGCATTCCACGGTGCAAGACAAGTCCATGTATCTTTAAATCCAAAATAAAATGGCTGGATTCCTGCATTCTGTATCTCCTGACACAGGCTCATGAGTTCATCCCATGTAGTTGGTATTTTCCATCCATGTTCTTCGAACATTTCCTTGTTGTAAAGAATTCCTGCTGCATTTGCAACGTATGGTACCGCATAAGTTCCTTTTTCCGGAACAAATTCCAGATTTTTATCAATTTCTTTGTATGCCTCTTTAATATTTTCCAGACCCTTATAGTCGGAAATATCCATCAACATGTCAGAATCGATAAAGTTTGAATAGTTCACGTCTCCTCCGATTCCAATAATATCCGGATTATCCTCCCGGATAAATCTCGTCTTCAAAACAGTCATTGCATCATTCGGAGATTCAATTGTAAGATGAATATCATCATGTGTACGGTTGAATTCTTCTTCTATTTTCTCAAATGTTTTTACTGCTTCCGGCTTATACTGCACAAGTTCTATTTCTGTCTTTCCTGTCTTCTCCTTCTGCCCGCATCCTTGCAGCGTCATAGCCCCAGCCATCGTAAGAACCAGTCCGGCACTTACCAGTTTCCTGTACTTCCTATGCATGTTTTTCAAACTCCTTTTGTTCCGTTCCTTCCTGATTTTGAACCTTTCCCGGGATATTTTCTTGTTTTCATCGTCAGGTTTTTTTATTTTTTATTTACAATTGAATTGTAACATACCCTTATGCGTCTATAAATATCATTATATTATATGTTTTATTGCAAAATGCGATTTTTCCCGTTATATATTGAAGTCATCTAGCATTTTGGTATATACTGTTTTAAAAAGGAGGATTCCTATGAGTAATCTTTTATTTTCCGTTTTCCCAAATGAAAATTTTGTTGATATCGGACTTTATCAGTATGGCTGGGAACAATGTGAACCTTCCCATTCTTTTGGACCTGCCGCCAGAAACCATTATATCTTTCACTATGTGATATCCGGAACCGGAACTTTAATGGCCGACGATTCTTCCGGCAATACAATAAAATATCAGGTGAAAAGCGGACAGGGTTTTATGCTATTTCCTAATCAGATCAATACTTACATCGCAGATCAGGATCTCCCATGGGAATATACCTGGATTGAATTTGACGGACTCCGTGCCAAAGAGATTGTCTCTACTGCCGGACTCAGTCCGGATCATCCGGTCTATCATGCCGGTTCGAAAGATCTCCGCAATGAAATGATGAACGAAATGTTATATATTGCCAGACATTCCGGTTCCTCCTCCGATTCACCGTTCCATATAATCGGACATTTGTATCTCTTTTTGGATTATTTCATGCGTTCTGCTGCTACAGTGCGCATGAACCAGAGCGGGAAGATCAGAGATTTTTACATCAAAGAAGCATTATCTTATATTGAGCAAAATTTTCAGAACAATATTACCATTGAAGACATTGCTTCTTTCTGTGGTCTGAACCGGAGTTATTTCGGAAAGATTTTTCACGACTCCATCGGAAAATCTCCTCAGGAATTCCTGATCAGTTACCGCATGACGAAGGCTGCAGAACTTCTGAAACTGACCTCTTTATCCATTGCAGATATCGGAAATGCCGTCGGATATCCAAATCAGTTACATTTTTCAAGAGCATTCAAGAATACCTATGGAACTTCTCCAAGAAGCTGGCGCAATGAAAATAAATTAGAACCTGATATGTAAAAAATCAAGCGGAAAAGGATTATTTTGATTTTAAAAATATTTTCCTTTTCTGCTTGATTTTTTTCTTTTCCTGGTATAATATACACATATAGCAAACATAGTATTAAAAACTACATGTCATATTTTCGACATTCAGGAGGTGCATGACTATGGCAGAGCAGTTAAAAGAACACATTAAAGATCCGGGAAGTGCGATCACACATTTTATCGGAATGCTGATGGCAATATTCGCAGCAATCCCATTGCTTTTAAAAGCAGCGCGCGAACCAAGTAAGATTTACATTATCGCAATTGCTGTGTATGCGGCAAGTCTGATCTTACTGTATGCGGCAAGCACAACTTACCATACATTCGATAAATCAAAAAAAGTAAATACCATTCTTAAAAAGATCGATCACATGATGATCAGCGTTCTCATCGCCGGAAGCTACACTCCGATCTGCCTGTTAGTACTTGGCGGCAGGACCGGGATCATCCTTCTTGCGATCGTATGGTCATTTGCCATCGCCGGAATCCTGATCAAAGCATTCTGGGTATACTGTCCGAAATGGGTTTCCTCCGTGCTTTATATCGGCATGGGCTGGACCTGCGTACTGGCATTTACACAATTGCTGAATTCTTTAAGTCCGGCGGCTTTCGTATGGCTGCTGGCCGGTGGTATCATCTACACCGTTGGCGGCGTGATCTATGCTTTGAAGCTTCCGATCTTTAACAGTAAGCACAAATATTTCGGAAGCCATGAGATCTTTCATCTGTTTGTGATGGCCGGAAGCGCCTGCCACTTTGTGGTGATGTATGCTTTTGTACTTTAATGAAATCCATATGAAAAAAGCTGCCGGTGGCAGCTTTTTTCACTTAATATCATTTATTTTTACTTATTCCGCGAGTTCGAATTCATTCTGGATCTTCTCTCCGATCTCGATCTGCTTATCCACACTCTTTTTCACATAAGTTTCCGTTTCCTTGGATCAGCAGTTCCTTTTCTCTCCGTGTCAGCTGTTTGATCGCATATTCCCGGCTCATTGCCTCATTCTTCGTCTCATGTTCTTCGTAATACACAAGCTTCACCGGTCTTCTGGTCTTTGTGTATTTCGCACCTTTTCCACTGTTGTGTGCTTTTATCCTCTTATCCAGATCATTTGTCCATCCTGTGTATAACGTACTGTCTGCACATTTTATGATATAGGTATAATTCATGTAGTTGTCCCCACTTATCCACAATCGGTCTGATTTTTCCTGTAATAATCCATTTTATTTTATCCGTTATCCCACGGAAAGTCAATTTTATCCACTCCTCAAAAAGAAGGACCGCACAAGAAACGGACAGAGATTTCCGGGAATCCCTGTCCGTTTCTTTTAATCCTGATCCGCCGTATACTCCACCGGGTTCACCGGCTGCCCGTTTTTGCGCATCTCAAAATATACATTACAGCCTTCTTTGCTGTAATACTTCGTCGGCTGGCTCACATAACCAAGCACACTCTTCGCTTCTACATAGTCCCCGACCTTCACAGGTACTTCTTTCAGCTGTCCGTATAACAGCTCGTATCCGTTTCCGATGTCTACATTGACCGTTGTTCCCGTCTGTGCACTGACATCGATCGACTTGATGATCCCGGGTGCGCCGCAGAGTACCTGGTCTCCCTCTGCACCTTCGATGATCACGGCCGGATTATACTTATACTGATCCAGCGTCTGGAAATATACCGTCTTATCCATGCTGTAACTCATGATCACAGCCCCGTTCACCGGCCATAGGATGTAGCTGTCTTCTGTAAAGTTGATATTATGACTCTTTCCTGCTGTTGCCTGGGTTCCCGTTCCATTCTGTTCGGACTGATCTGTCATTCCGGTTCCGTCTGATTCGTTTTTCTCATCAACGGTACTCTCATCTGCTGCGCTTTTCTTTGTACTGCTTCCGGTATTCTCACTTTTTACTTTTGATGTTCCGGTTTCTCTTGTCAGATCGCTGTTCTCTTTGTTGTCTTTCTTTGTCTCTTCCTGCCTGCTTTTTTCTTCCGCCTTCGCCAGCTCATTTTTCTGCGTTTTCCTGTAATCGTTAAATGTATATGTTCCTGCTATTGCAATTGCTGCCACAAAACATAACACTGCTGCCACGGTAGCACGCCGTTTGGACATAGACGTTTTTTCGTTTTTCTTCATTTCATCACCACCTCTGACCATATTTTTGCCAGATCGTGATGTAGTTATACATTTTTTATAATTTCTGTCACTTCTTTTATATCCGTTCCTTCAAAAAAATATTTTAATATTTTTCTATATCCTTGTTTCTTTTTTGCCATCTCATTTGCCGTGTACTGACTCATACCGATTCCGTGACCGGCTCCTCTTGTGGTTACTCTTAACTTTCCATTATAAGGTTGCAGCGTAAAACAACTGGAAGCCAGTTGATATTTATTTCTGAATTCTTCCCCGCTCATTACCTTGTCTCCCACGCGGATCTTCAATACATATCCCACGGAATCCGTCTCCTGTATCTCCACATCCATCGTTTCAATACCTGTAGTTCCCTCATTTTCGTCTTTTTGTTCACTCTTCACTTCCAGTATCACCGTCTGTATCTCATTCTCAGCATTTACATCCCCGGGGCATTCCACGATTTTCAGATAAGGATACTCTTCCTTTCCAAGCACCTCTTTTGCATCCCTTGTATATCCGTTACTCAGATTAAAAAATGGTGTCATTGCCAGATCTTTTCCATAGAACAGCACTTGTCCCGCAGTCGATTCCAGTGCGTTTTTTAACTTCCGGTAATTTTCCGCATACCGCATGCCCCATGCAGATTTCATCTGTTTTTCTGTCCAGAATTCGTCTGCCGCTTCTTCCGGCAGTGTACCGTCTCCACCGGCTTCCTGAATCATGCGATATACTTCTGTCCGGATGAGCACTGCCTGTGCGTTCAGCGCTTCTTTCTCATAATCTGCCGGCATATCCCTGGCCAATACTCCGATACAATACTCCTCCACAGGCATCTTTCCGTTTTTCTTTATTTTCACCATCGTTTCATCTGCTTTGGAAGCAGTGATGATCTTCGGTCCATTTATAAATACGGTTATGATATACGGAAGCAGAACTATGATAAGCAGCCAGCAGCCGGCTTGTTTCACTTTTCCACCTATTCCCTTGTATCGTCTCATATATTTGCACACCTCCCCAACGGCAGAGCCACTTTCCCCTTTCCCCACTGGCACAAAAAAGCCCTCCCATACCTTATGGTATGAGAGGTTTTTTTTTAATATTCCAGTTCATCCTCATTGATCACTACATGATCCAGATGCCAGATATCATCTACATATTCCTGGATCGTTCTGTCTGCCGAGAACTTACCGCAACAAGCGGTATTCTTAAGAGCCATCTTAGCCCATTTGTCTGTATCTTTGTAAGCTTCCATTGCACGGGCCTGTGCATCTGCATAAGAACGGAAGTCTTTTAAGATAAAGTACATATCTGCTCTTGCACCACCCTGATTGTTCAGAAGGCTGTTGTAAAGGTCACGATACATCTCTTTATCACCGTTTGCATAAGTTCCGTCTACCAGCTGGTCTACCACTCTTCTGATATCCGGATCGTTGTTGTAGATATCGTATGGATTGTATCCACCGTTCTGCTCATAGTTGATAACTTCGTCTGCACTCAGTCCAAAGATAAATGCATTGTCGATTCCAACTTCGTCTACAATCTCTACGTTCGCTCCGTCCATCGTTCCGAGTGTCGGTGCACCGTTCATCATGAACTTCATGTTACCTGTTCCGGAAGCTTCCTTGGAAGCTGTAGAAATCTGCTCACTGATATCTGCTGCTGCGAAGATCAGCTCTGCGTTCGATACGCGGTAATCTTCAATAAATACAACTTTCAGTTTGCCGTTGATGCTGCGGTCATTGTTGATCACATCCGCAACTGAGTTGATCAGTTTGATGATCTCTTTTGCACGGATATATCCTGCGGAAGCCTTTGCGCCGAAGATGTATGTCTTAGGATAGAAGGACATCTCCGGATGCTCTTTGATCTGATTATACAGATACATTACATGCAGGATATTCAGCAGCTGACGTTTGTATTCGTGCAGACGTTTTACCTGTACATCGAAGATCGATCTTGGATCTACTTCTACACCGTTGTGCTCTTTGATGTAAGCTGCAAGACGCTCTTTGTTCTTGAACTTGATCGTCATGAATTCTTTCAGAGCCTCTTCGTCATCTAGCCATTCTTTCAGTCCGCTCATCTTGGATAAGTCTGTAATCCACTCTTTTGTTCCGAGCTTCTCTGTTACCCAGTCGGCAAGCAGCGGATTCGCATGCATAAGGAAACGTCTCTGTGTGATACCATTGGTCTTGTTGTTGAACTTCTCCGGCATCATCTGATAGAAATCTTTCAGTTCCTGGTTCTTCAGGATCTCTGTATGCAGCTTTGCAACACCGTTGACAGAATAGCCTGCAACGATCGCAAGATGTGCCATCTTAACCTGACCGTCCATCAGGATCGCCATCTTCTTTACTTTCTCTTCATTACCAGGATACTGTGCTCTTACCTGCTCGACAAAGCGGCGGTCGATCTCCTGGATGATCTGATAAATACGTGGAAGGAGTCTTGAGAACAGATTGATCGGCCATTTCTCAAGTGCTTCTGCCATGATCGTATGGTTCGTATATGCACAGCATTTTGTTGTGATATCCCATGCTTCATTCCATCCGAGATTCTCCTCATCAAGAAGAATACGCATCAGCTCTGCTACTGCTACTGTCGGATGTGTATCATTCATCTGGAATGTTACTTTCTCCGGCAGTTTGCTGATATCACCATGTTTCTTTTTAAACTTTGTAATTGCAGCCTGGATACTTGCTGATACGAAGAAATACTGCTGTTTCAGTCTCAGTTCTTTTCCTGCGATGTGGTTATCATTTGGATAAAGCACTTCTACGATGTTCTTCGCAAGGTTCTCCTGCTCAACGGCTTTGTGATAATCTCCACGGTCAAAGGAATCTAACTGGAAATCTACGATCGCTTCTGCATCCCAGATACGGAGTGTATTCACGATGTGGTTGCCGTATCCTACGATCGGATAATCATAAGGGATCGCCATTACAGATTCATAGTTCTCCTGAACGAAGTGTGTCTTTCCTGTCTCATCGTATTCCACACGGATATTTCCGCCAAAACGTACTTCTTTCGCATATTCCGGTCTGCGAAGCTCGAACGGGTTGCCGTCTTTTAACCAGTTATCCGGTGCTTCTACCTGATAGCCGTCTCTGATCTTCTGCTTGAACATACCATAACGGTAACGGATACCGCATCCATAAGATGCATATCCCAGTGTTGCAAGAGAATCCAGGAAACATGCTGCCAGACGTCCGAGTCCACCGTTACCAAGTGCTGGATCCGGCTCCTGGTCCTCGATCACGTTCAGGTCGATTCCCATCTCTTCCAGAGCTTCTTTTACTTCCTTATATGCCGTCATGTTGATCAGGTTGTTTCCGAGAGCTCTTCCGAGCAGGAATTCCATGGACATGTAATATACAGTCTTCGGATCGTCTTTCTCATACTGTTTCTGTGTTGCAAGCCAGTCATCGATGATGGCTTCCTTTACAGCATAAGAAACTGCCTGGAACAACTGCTGCGGAGTTGCCTCTTCTACTTCCTTACGGAACAATGTCTTTACATTGTTCCGTACATCTCTTTTAAATACGTCTTTTTCAAATCTTGGATTATACATTTTCTACTTCCCTTCTAACAAACTGGGCTTTGATTATCTCTTTTCCACACCGATCGTTACAGCTTCTCCATTGATCTTCCACTCTTTCGTGTAGCCTGCAGGTACTGCTTTTGTAACTTCCAGTGCAAGTGTTTCATCTGCGATCGTAGATGCATTGTCTGCAAATACTTTCTCTGCTTTTTCTGTACCTTCATAAGATACTGCGATCTTATCCATAACTTCGAATCCGGCTTCCTTACGCATGGTCTGTACTTTACTGATGATCTCACGTACAAATCCTTCTTCCAGAAGTTCTTCGGAAAGGTTTGTATCCATAACAACTGTAATTCCGTTGTCATTCTCAGATACATATCCCGGCATCTGTGCAGATTCGATCAACAGATCTTCGCGGAACAGAGTCACTTCCTGTCCATTGATATCAAGCTTCAGGGCATCTGTAGCATTTAACTCATCCATTGCTGCATTTCCTTCGAGTTTATCGAGTGCTGCTTTAATACCTCCTAACATTTTACCATATTTTGGTCCCACTGTCTTTAACTGAGGTTTAAAAGTATATGAAGTAAAGTCACGAACATCTTGTGTAAATGTTACATTCTTTACATTTAATTCATCTTTTACGATGTCTTTGTAAAATTCCGGTACTTCAAAATCAGCTTTTACATACATCTGTCCGATCGGCTGACGGTTCTTGATATTTGCAGTATTTCTGCATGCACGTCCCATAACAACCAGCTTCAGAACATTGTCCATATTAGCTTCCAGTTCTGTATCGATATGTGCTTCATTTACAACCGGGAAGTCACACAGATGGATACTTTCCGGAGCGCTCTCGTCCACGCTTCTTACCAGGTTCTGATAGATCTCTTCTGTCATGAACGGGATCATCGGCGCTGCCGTCTTACAGATCTCAACCAGTGCTGTGTACAGAGTCATGTAAGCATTGATCTTATCCTGTTCCATTCCCTTAGCCCAGAAACGTTCACGGCTTCGTCTTACATACCAGTTACTCATATCGTCTACGAAGCTCTGAAGTGCCTTTGCAGCCTCCGGAATCTTGTAGTTGGACAGATCATAGTCTACTGCCTTGATTGCGGAATTGAGCTTAGACAGAAGCCATTTATCCATAACGGACAGCTTGTCGTATTCCAGTGTATATTTTGTTGCATCGAAATCATCGATATTCGCATACAGCACGAAGAACGCATAGGTGTTCCATAGTGTTCCCATGAACTTTCTCTGTCCTTCTACAACGGCTTTTCCGTGGAAACGGTTCGGAAGCCATGGTGCACTGTTGACATAGAAGTACCAGCGGATCGCATCTGCTCCGTATTTCTCCAGTGCGTCGAACGGATCAACTGCATTTCCCTTGGACTTACTCATCTTCTGACCATTCTCATCCTGCACGTGTCCAAGTACGATAACGTTCTTGTATGGTGCTTTGTTGAAGATCAGTGTAGAGATTGCAAGCAATGAGTAGAACCATCCACGTGTCTGGTCAACAGCCTCGGAGATGAAGTCTGCAGGGAACTGCTTTTCAAATAACTCTTTATTCTCAAATGGATAGTGATGCTGTGCAAATGGCATAGATCCACTGTCGAACCAGCAGTCGATAACTTCCGGTACTCTGTGCATCTGCTTTCCGCAGCATGGGCACTTGATCGTTACTTCGTCGATGTATGGACGGTGAAGTTCGATCTCATCCGGGCAGTTGTCGGACATTTCTTTCAGCTCTTCGATACTTCCGATCGAATGCTGGTGTCCGCATTCACACTCCCAGATATTCAGTGGAGTTCCCCAGTAACGGTTACGGCTGATACCCCAGTCCTGAACGTTCTCAAGCCAGTCGCCGAAACGTCCTTTACCGATGCTTTCCGGAATCCAGTTGATTGTATTGTTGTTGGCGATCAGGTCATCTTTTACTTCTGTCATCTTGATGAACCATGATTCACGAGCGTAGTAAATAAGTGGTGTATCACATCTCCAGCAGTGTGGATAACTGTGCTCGAACTTCGGTGCATCGTAGAGAAGTCCGCGTCCGTCGAGGTCTTTTAATACTTCCGGATCAGCCTTCTTAACGAATAATCCGGCAAACGGAGTCGTCTCTCCCATGTTACCTTTTTCGTCTACCAGCTGAACGAACGGCATATCATATCTACGTCCGACCTTGGCATCGTCTTCACCAAACGCAGGAGCGATATGAACCACACCGGTACCGTCTGTCAGTGTTACATAGGTATCGCATGTAACGAAGAATGCTTTCTTGTTCTGCTTAGAAGCGCAGTCGTAAGCACACTGGTATAATGGCTCATACTCTTTGTATTCGAGATCTTTTCCTTTGTATGTCTCAAGGATCTCGTAAGCCTTTGTTCCGTTTTCTTCATCGGCAAGTCTGCCAAGTACGGTATCGAGAAGTGCAACAGCCATGTAATAAGTATAGCCGTCGGCAGCTTTTACTTTCGCATAGTCTTCTTCCGGGTTCACACAGAGTGCGATGTTAGACGGAAGTGTCCATGGTGTTGTTGTCCATGCGAGGAAATATGCATCCTCTCCTACTACTTTGAAACGAACGATCGCAGAACGTTCTTTTACATCTTTATAGCCCTGTGCTACTTCCTGTGCAGAAAGCGGAGTTCCGCAGCGAGGACAGTATGGCACGATCTTGAATCCTTTATACAGGAGCTTCTTGTCCCAGATTCTCTTGAGTGCCCACCACTCAGACTCGATAAAGTTATTATCATATGTTACATATGGATCATCCATATCAGCCCAGAAACCTACGGTATTAGAGAAGTCTTCCCACATACCTTTGTATTTCCATACGCTTTCTTTACATTTCTTGATGAATGGTTCCATACCGTATTTTTCGATCTGGTCTTTTCCGTCCAGTCCGAGAAGCTTCTCAACTTCCAGCTCTACCGGAAGTCCGTGTGTGTCCCATCCGGCCTTTCTTGGAACTTCGTATCCCTTCATGGTACGGTATCTCGGGATCATATCCTTAATAACACGTGTCAGAACGTGTCCGATGTGCGGTTTTCCGTTGGCTGTCGGAGGGCCGTCGTAGAACATATAGATCTCGTTGCCTTCACGGTCACGCATACTTTTTCTGAAGATGTCATTGTCTTCCCAGAATTTCTCTGTCTGTTTTTCTCTGTCTACAAAATTAAGATCCGTAGAAACTTTCTTATACATATTTACCTCCATAAAATTAAAACATAGAATTAAAAAAGCTTCCGCCCTGTATAGGACGAAAGCTGTACTTACGTTTATAAACCACCTAACATACCATCATATGTCTTCCCTGTAACGGAGGAATACCGTCAGTTTTTACTCAGTCACTTACCGAAACCTTTCAAAATCTGCAACTCAGAAGTGATATTCAGATATATCTTACTTGCACCGGACTTCCACCATCCCCGGCTCGCTGCTGCGTTCTGTTATATCCTACTGTCTTCGTCAGCGTTTTTCACACCCTTTATTATATGCAACAATCCTAAAATCCGTCAAGGGGTTTTACCTTATTTTTCATGTATCCTCTGTCTTTTATCTTCTCCGGCGTATCAATACAACGATCAGGCTGACGATCAGGATCACCAGTGCCACACATCCTCCGGCGATCATATATTGTTCCGAAGCCGATTTCCCGGCATATTTCTTCTGGCCAAACGCCCATGCTGCTTTTGCTTTCTGCACGAAATTCGTCCAGATGCTCTTTGCGCTTAATTTTCCACCGGAGTTCTTCGTTGTCCCGGAGTTATCCACATTCTCCTTCTTATTATCCACACGTTCTTTCCCTGTACTTATTTTCTGCAGGTATTCTTCCGTGAACTTTGCTGTCGCACTTCCTACCGGATGTCCGTCATAAGTATATTGGATCGTTCCTTTTCCGGTCTTTTCATCTACGTCTGTAATCTCATAGTCTGTATCTTTGTATGAGACATCCTTCGGCAGGATCACATAGCCATCTTCCAGCGGCTGGTACTCATTCCCGCCCGTCTGTGCGGATCCGGCGTCCTCACTTTCATCCGATGCCGTTATGAATTCTTTTACTTCTGTCGGTTTCTTCTCATCTGCCACCGGAATCTTCTGGAAATTATTAAATACATATTCGAACAGATTCTTTGTATCCGGATATATATTCGCTCCATGCGTCCTGAGTACGACACATACCAGTTTCATATTGCCGTTATCAGCCATGGTGATCAGTGTGGATAAGGCATTGGATGTATATCCCGTCTTTCCTGCGACCGCATACTGGTAATAATTTTTATTTTCTTTTATAAGCATCTTATGATGCTGCGGAAATACGTGCTCTTCCGTCGTATCGGATGCCGGGATCGTATAACTCTGCTCCTGACAGATCTTTAAGAATTCCGGATAACGCCAGATCTCCCTGCCGATCAAAGCCATGTCACGCGCACAGGTATAATGATTGTCATCATGAAGCCCGTTCGCATTGACAAAGTTCGAGTTCTCCCCGCCGAGACTTTTGCATTCCTCGTTCATCTGCTGTATGAACCAGTTGTAATCGTGCCCGGCATTCTTCCCGACATTTTCCGCAACCGCATAGGCTGCTTCATTTGCCGAGGCAAGCAGTGTCGCATACAACGCCTGTTCCAACGAGATCACATTTCCTTCTTTTAATCCTGCGGAAGAATCTCCCGGCTGCATAAAAGATATACAGTCATTCGAAAATGTTACCTGGTCTGACAGGCTGCCATATTTTAATGCGATAAGGCTGGTCAGAACTTTTGTGATGCTGGCAGGATATTCATGCCCGTCAATATTCTTCGCATATAAGATACTTCCGGTTCCTGCATCCATCACGATCGCTGCTTCTCCGTATGTTCCCGGTCCCTGCGGCCAGTTCTTCCAGCTGTTCGACTGGATCTCCATCTTATAAGCATCTTCTTCTGCCTTCTTCTCCAGCTCTTCCGGAGTCATGTCTTCTTCTTTTTTCTCTTCTTTCTGGGTATCATCTGCCGCTGCGTCTGCTGCCTGGGCATTCCCGGTGCTGTCCGGCTCCGCATATACCGTACTGTGCGGCATCCCTGCTGTCACCGCAAATATCACCGCAAGAACTACGGCTGCTATCTGTTTTTTCCCCCGCATAATTTCTATTCTCCTCTGTCGTTTCGTTATGGTCTTCCCATATACCACTCAATCTTTCCTTCGATATCGGACACTTTCACCGTTCCGATCTCCCGCGAATCTCTGGATACTTCTCTGTTATCTCCGAGGACAAATACCTCTTTGTCTCCGACTCTCAGTGGATATGTGATCTTTGACGACTTCTTTTCTGTCGTTCCTATCTCTCCGTCGTATCTTACTTCTTCTCCGTTTACATATACTTTGCCATCCTGGATATTAACCATGTCTCCGGCCACAGCTATGACCCGCTTTACATAATCCTCTCCGGATGGCCGGGCGATCGCCACGATGTCTCCAGCCTTATATTCCTTACATCTTCTGTTATATATAACGATGTCCTTGTCATGAAGTGTCGGATACATCGAATTCCCATCAACAGTCGAGATTCCCATCAGTATATAGAAGATCAGGATCACCACTGCTGCTATCCCCAGGAACTGCAATGTCACGATCAGTCTCTGGATGCGCATCTCTTTCTTTTTCTTTCTGCGCGTCTCGGGATCTACATCTTCCAACACTTTCTTCTTGATTGCATCTATCTCCATATTCTATCCTTTTCCTGTCTTTCCTGCATCTTATTCCACGCGTTCTCTATTATAATCCTTTTCCCCGGTTAACTCAACAAAAAAGAACGGCCGCCCCTTTTCCCTGCCTTAATGTTCAGAAAAAATGAAGCAATCTTCGTGTAAATCACTAAGTGATTTTTACCAACTTTCACGTAAAAGGTATGAATAATCCAGGATATGTATTGTTTTGAAGGAAGCACGGAGATATAATAGAAAAACATGGTGATAGGAAGGTGATAGGAATAATAGTTGTAGAAGAAATATTGATAGCAAACGGATTGACTGTGCTAATGATGTGGTTTCTTTTGCTTTGCAGACGGAAAAACAGAGAAAGTCTCCATGAGGAAGACAAACTATATGACGGAATGGCAATAGTGAACTTAGCGGGGGCATTGTCTGAGACAATTGCTTTTCTGGTAGATGGGAATCAATTTACCGGCTGTAGACAGATCAATTATATCTCCAACAGCATATGTTTTATAGGTACCGTCAGCATAGGTCTGCTTTGGTGTCTGTATGTAGAATTACGCATTTACCGGAATTATAAGAGAATATTCAAAAAAGTAAGAGTTGTAATGTTTCCTTGGATCGTAGAAGTAATTATGGTTTTATGTAATCTGCCCGGAACAGGGATTATGTTTAAAATATCTAAGGAGAATGTATATCAGCGAACTACCGGTTCACTGGTAGGATATATCTCACTTATATTATATTTTGCTTACAGCATCTATCTGGTGTATCATTCCAAAAAACAGGGAGTTAATATGAATTTCTTTCCCGTGATATATTTCGTCGGTCCCTGTTTTGCAGGCGTGCTTATCCAGTTCCTTTTTTACGGAATCACATCGTCATGGGTGTTAGTTGCGATCGCATTGATATTTGTGCAGATGCAGACATATGCCGAGAATTTATATATGGATGAACTTTCCGGATTATATAATCGGAGATATCTTAATGCAGTACTTTCTGAAAGGAAATTTACGAAATGTAAATCTTTATATGGAATCATGATGGATGTAAACGCCTTTAAATATATTAATGATAATTTTGGTCATAGTATGGGAGATAAGGCTGTCTGTACGTTGGGAAATATACTTTTTAGATCTATACCAGCTGCCGGTATGGCAATCCGCTATGCGGGAGATGAGTTTATTGTATTACTATCAGGTGTTGAGGAAGAAAGTGTCCTGGCCACAATGAAAGAGATTCATAATAACCTATCCCGTTTCAATGAATCCGGGATAGAACCATTCACTCTAAGTGTTTCCATGGGATATGCAGAATTTGGATCTGAAGATGATGCCGAAGTGTTCCTGATGCATATGGATGAAAAAATGTATGAGGAAAAGCGGAAATATCATTTGTTAAAGAAATCAGATAATTGATAACATAAACCCGGATTATTCACAGCAGACATGAATAATCCGGGTTTATGTTATTCTTTATTTATCAAAACGGCTAGTTTATGTTATACTGAAATTGTTCATACAGATCTATACCACAGATATGAAAATATCCATTTTTGAAAAAGAAGCAGGGAAGTTATGAAAAAATTCAATATTTTTAAAATTGTACAATTGTCTTTACTGATTTTGATAACGTTGATCAGTGTATATCTTTTGATGCAGCCGGAAGTGAAGCAGTATATCTTTGCATCAACTCCCGCAACGATACTGTTCATCATTATCTGGATCGTATTACTTGCAAGTTATGTATTTCTTCTGATTGATTTCAGTATCCTTTCATCGGTCAAATTAAACTATCACAATTTATACGGCGTTGCATATTCCGATCCATTGTCCGGTATCCCGAACCGTTTCAGCTGTGATACGATCATTGAAAAGTATTATGACACAACGCTTCCTGACAATCTGACATGTATGATGATAGATCTTTCCAATCTTTTGTCCGTGAACAAACTTTATGATCATGCGACCGGAAATGTGTTATTAAAAGATTTTTCCAATATCCTGTCTGCCTCCGCGCTGTCCCTTTGTTTTGTGGGACGTAACGGCGGCAATAAATTTCTTGCAATCTTTGAAAATTGCACAGATGACCAGTTGAATACTTTCCTCGCCCGGATTGCCGACCGTGTTAAGCAGCACAACCAGTCACCTTCTGCCATTTCCATTGAATATCGGATCGGTATTGCAAAGAACAGCGAAGAACACCTTGCTGAAATTACCCAGTTGATTGCTCTTGCCTATAATAGAATTTCCGATGAAACGATCGCGCACTAACCAAGGAGGTACTGTTCTATGGATGAATTAGATTATAACTATCTCGCCGAACTTGTTCTCAAGACTCAGCGCGGTGATAGTGAGGCTTTTGCAGAACTTTATACCGCCACATATCAGAAGCAGTACCGTTTTATCTATCGTTATGCAAAGGATGCTTATCTCGCACAGGATATTCTTCAGGATGTATACATTCTAGTGCTGAAAAATATCAACGCCCTGAAGAATCCCCGGCTCTTCGTCTCCTGGCTGAACCAGATTACATTCCGCACCTGTTTTGATGTATGTCAGAAGAACAGCCGTCATGAAGAAGAGCTTAACCATGTTACGGAGATGACGCAGGAAAAGGATCCGCATCTGCAACCGGATTCCATGACACACAATCCGGAAAAGCAGCTCATGGATCATTTCGACCACCCCGTACTCATGGCTTCTGTTCTCGAATTACCACCGCAATATGCACAGGCACTTATCATGCGTTATTTCAACGATATGAGTATCGATGAGATTGCCGATGCCATGAACTGCAGCCACAGCACGATCAAACGTCGACTTGTAAAAGGCAAAAAACTACTTGAGAAACTGCTGAAAAATAAGATGGGAGGCGATTGGTTTGAATAAAAACGCCACCCTTGTATTTCATCCGGATAATTCTTCTTTGAACAACACAGAACATACAGATATTCCTGAACTGGATACACAGACAGCGAACCAATTGCTGGGTAATGTATTTGCCGCATGCGATATGGAACCCAGCGTAGTCCCGGTCGAAGTCCTGGAATCCTGGGGAAATTATAAAAAGCACGACTTCAATCTCGGACGGACTCTGGCATACATTTTCCTGATCGTCCTGATCCTGCTTCCGCTTATGTTCTTCCGGCCATCGATCATCGCAGAACGAACGGATGTCAAATCCGCTTCGGATGCCATATATAGTATTCATATCAAGACACTGCTTCCTTTACATTCCGTAAGTGCCACCATAAACGGGACTCCGGTCCGGCTTCAGGAAAAGGGTTCAAAGGAATTCAAGGCTGCGGTTTCCGATAACGGAACACTGAAGATCAAAGCAGTCTCTTTCAACGGACAGGTGACCGCCAGGTCCTACAAGGTCTGTCATCTCGACAAAGAAAAGCCGGTTCTTAAAGATTCTTATTCCAAAGACGGTTATGTCTACCTGGAAGTTATGGATACCTATTCCGGTATCGACTATCCGAATATCGGCGGATACGCACCGGATCACTTTGATCCAAAGACCGGAATGATTGTATATCCGGTTCCGGACGCACCTGTAACCGTTACGATTCCGGATAATGCCGGAAACGAGCTGGTACTTCTGCTCTCACCGGTCGATAATAATTAACAGACGATTTATAAATACACAGGAGGATTGCAGATATGAAATACAGATTACATTTATCCTATTTACTTATCGCCATATTCTGCCTTCTTCTTGGGGGTTGTTCCGGCAGTTCTTCCGCATTCCGGAAGGAACACTCCGGTCCCCCCAGAGATTCAACGCCCAAAGTGTTAACCCCGTCAGCTGACGGGGTTACCGTTTATCAGAATGATTTTGCTTCCATTGATGCATCGAATACTTCGCAGGGCTATGTTATGGTGAAATACAATGGAACAAATGAAAAAGTAAAGCTTCAGATCACATGTCCCGATCAGAGTTGTTATACTTACCTGATCAGCGACCGCGGAGCATATGATACATTCCCGCTGACAGCCGGAAATGGCTCCTATGCCTTACAGGTTCTGGAAAATGTCGCAGGTGACACTTATACCGTCTCACTTGCCCAATCCATCAACGTCAACATCGAAGATGAATTCCTTCCTTTCCTGTATCCGAATCAATATGTGAACTTCCATACAGATTCGAAGGCTGTCTCCAAAGGCAGCGATCTTGCAAAAGACACCTACAGTGATCTGGATGTTGTACAGAACATTTACAATTATGTGATTAAAAACATTTCTTATGACACAGAAAAAGCGCAGAACGTATCTTACGGATATGTCCCGGATATTGATGATACGCTTTCTTCCAAAAAAGGGATATGCTTTGACTATGCGGCACTTATGGCAAGCATGCTGCGGTCACAGAATATTCCGACCAAACTGGAAGTCGGTTACTCCGGAGATGCCTACCATGCCTGGATCAGCACATATATTGATGACAAAGGCTGGGTAGATGATATCATCCAGTTCAACGGGGATACCTGGCAGATCATGGATCCAACCCTTGCCGCAACCAACGACAGTGCCGCTGTTAAGAAATATATCGGCGACGGCAGTCATTATGTTGTAAAATATACGTATTAATCCCACCATGAAATATGTAGTATTCTATATGGCCATATATGATGGGATATGAAAGGAGACTTTTATGGCAGACAAAACATTCACTCCACTTTCCAATACAGAGATTGCCGCTTTCTGTTCCCAGACCGCCATGATCTTAAGATCCGGTATCTCTTCCATCGAGGGGATCTCGATCATGCTGGAAGATTCACAGAATGCAGGCGAGAAGGAATTACTCTCTGCGGTCAATGATACACTTATGCAGACCGGAAACCTGACACAGGCACTGGAAGATACACACGCTTATCCGGATTACATGATCTCTATGGTCCGGATCGGTGAGCAGACCGGCCGCCTGGATGATGTTATGGATTCTCTGGCCGTCTATTATGAGAAAGAGGATTCTCTGGCAGAATCCATCAAGAGTGCGGTTACTTATCCGCTGATCATGATCGTTATGATGCTGCTTGTCATCCTGCTCCTGATCATGAAAGTAATGCCGGTCTTCAATCAGGTATTTATCCAGCTCGGAAGCAGTATGTCCGGCATTTCCCTTGTGATCCTGAATATCGGACAGTTCCTGAACCGTCATATTGCAGTCTTTCTTCTGATTCTTGCCGTACTGGCAGGAATGATTTTCTACATATGCTTTTCGAAAAAGCGGTCTCAGAACTTCCAGTCTTTCTTTGGAAAGTTTAAGAATTCCAGACAGTTATATGAGAAGATCTCTGCCCGCCGCTTCGCCAGCGGTATGGCACTTACGTTAAGCAGCGGTCTGCCGCCGGAAGAATGTCTGAACCTTACTATGGATCTGATCGATGACCATGCATTCCGTACCAGGCTGGAAAAATGCCGGGAAGAGCTTTCATCCGGAAATGATTTCAGTGAAGTACTTTTGAGCAATCACATATTCTCCGGACTTTACGCCAGACTGGTATCCATCGGCGGACGTACCGGTTCCATGGAAGAGATCATGCAGAAGATCGCAGATCAATATGATGAAGATATTGATGTAAGGATGGCCGGAATGATCGCTGCGATCGAACCGACACTCGTCATCATCTTATCCGTGATCGTCGGCATTATCTTATTGTCCGTAATGCTTCCGCTGGTCAGCATTATGGCAGGATTATAGAAGGAGTGAATGCACATGCAGCGTTTTATAAGAGAACGTAAAACTTCATATCTGCGTAATGTTATCATCTCTGTTCTTATCTTCCTGCTGATCTTTGCCGGATTTGGCTGCGGGCTGACTGCCATGAACAAAAAGATGGATCAGGAGGAGATGCAGACTCTTCAGAATGCCATAACCCGGAGTGTAACCACCTGTTATACCCTGGAAGGAAGCTATCCGCAGAGTCTTGGCTACCTGAAAAAACATTACGGACTTCATTATGATGAGAATAAATATTTTGTAGACTATCAGCCGCTCGGTGCCAATATCATGCCCGACATTACCATTATCAGGAAGGAGGCGGATCACCGTTGAGATTCCAAAGACAGAAAAATCATGTCATTGACCTGTTATTCCCGCTCGCTGTCCTCTTCGTATTTGCCATTTCTTCCTTCCTTGTGCTGGTCCTGTCTGCCCATATATACAGTTCGCAGACACAGGAAATGAATACCGGCTACACCGTCCACACATCTCTTGCCTACGTGGCGGAAAAGATACGTCAGAACGATTCTGATGGCGGTATATCAGCCGGGACTTTTCAGGGACAGGAATGTCTTGTACTAAAGGGTGGTTCCGGTGATATCCGCTACACCACTTATATCTATTCTTACAAAGGTAAATTAAAGGAACTGACTCTCCGGGACGGCACGGATGCTTCCCCTTCGGATGGCAAAGATATCCTGGCAGTCGCAGACTTCTCTGTCAGCGAGATCAGACCCGGACTTTTCAGATTCACATCCACAGATACGGATGGAACGACTGCTTCTGTCACAATATCAGAAAGGAGCCGCCAATGAAACGAACTTCCAACAACCGCTCTTCTCTGTTTCTGATCGAACTGATCATTGCCATTCTGTTCTTCTCACTGGTAAGTGCTGTCTGTCTGAGAGCGTTTGCACGGTCACACATCCTGACAGAGAATGCCCGTGACCTGAACGCAGCTCTTATGCATGTAGAGAGCACTGCGGAACTTCTAAGAGCAGGAGAATCTGTAGAGGCACAGACTTTCTACTCTTCTTCCTGGGATACCTGTGAAGAGAAGAAGGCCGCTTATATGATAACTGTAAAAGAAAAGGACGCATCCGATGAAGATAGCGGTACGGATGGCCTGACAACTTACCAGATCACCGCAAGGCAGCTTAACAACGGAAGAAAGATCTATTCTTTGAACGTTACCTGCCATACACCATACAGCATAAAGGAGGCTGCCGGTCATGAATAAACGAAAATTTCCTGTTACGAATATCGGCTCTGTATCGCTTCTGATGATATTCATCGTGCTCTGTATGGTTACACTTGCAGCGTTATCATTGTCTACCGCTTCCGGCAGCTATCGGTCTGCACAGACACTTGCCGGTCACACAACCGCTTATTACAGGGCATCCAACAAAGCAGAGAAAAAGCTTGCAGAGACAGAGAAGATCCTGCAGGCATGCTATCATTCCACTTCCGATGCAGACAGCTATTATCAACAGGTGCGTCAACAGCTTGGAATCACCGGCAGCGACGGATCCCTGATCTATTCTTTTCAGACAGCTGTCAACAAGTCACAGGAACTGGAAGTCCGGATCCAGATCACCTATCCGGACAGTTCCGCTACAGCCGGGTCTGACCGGGAAGATTCAGATACTGCTTCTGCATTCTATAAGATCACCTGTTGGAAAATGACTTCTACAAGTGACTGGAATGCCGACAATTCCATTCAATTAATACAATAATGATAAAGACTATATGATATCAGGAGGCATTTATGAATACCACAGAATTACTTGAAAAGGCTGTCAGCGCCGGAGCATCCGACATCTTTGTCGTAGCCGGGCGGCCGGTCTCTATGCGCATACATGGTGATATCCGGATGGAAGACAATACCCGTCTCCTCCCGGATGACACCCAGCGGATCATCGAACAGATCTATGAGCTTGCCGGACATCGTGACATCGGCGTACTGGAAGACACCGGAGACGACGATTTCTCTTTTGCAGTTCCGGGGCTCTCACGCTTCCGCGTCAGCGCATTCAAACAAAGAGGCTCCCTGTCTGTTGTGATCCGTATCATTTCCTTTACTTTGCCGGATCCTGCTGAGTTCGGTATTCCGGAAAAGGTCATCCATTTTGCAGATTTCTCCAAAGGAATGGTACTGGTCACAGGACCTGCCGGAAGCGGGAAATCCACTACCCTTGCGTGCATCATCGACCATATCAATAAAAACTATGACAAGCACATCATCACACTGGAGGATCCTCTGGAATTCCTTCACCGGCACAACCGGAGTATCGTAAGCCAGCGTGAGATCAATGTTGATACCGAGAATTATGTCACGGCACTGCGTGCTTCCCTGCGCCAGAGTCCGGATGTGATCCTTCTGGGCGAAATGCGTGATTACGAGACGATGCAGGTAGCCATGACTGCTGCCGAGACCGGTCATCTGTTATTCTCAACACTACACACGATCGGTGCTGCCAACACGATTGACCGTATCATCGACGTCTTCCCGCCAAATCAGCAGCGGCAGATTGCAGTACAGCTTTCCATGGTCCTGCAGGCAGTGGTGTCCCAACAGCTGGTACCGACCACAGACGGTGGTATCACCCCTGCATTCGAGATTATGATCGTCAATCCTGCGATCCGCAATATGATCCGTGATAACAAGATCCCGCAGATCGACGGTCTCATCTATTCCTCTGCGGGAAATGATCTGGTCTCTATGGATTCCAGTCTTCTTTCACTTTATAAAAACGGACGCATTACTGCTGACACGGCACTTGCTTATGCATCCAATCCGGAAATGTTAAAAAAGAAGCTGTAGGAGATTACTCCTGCAGCTTCTTAATTTCTTCAATTGTTGCCTCATATTCTTTTGTTACTTTTTCCATTGCTTCCGGTATCCCCGGCTTCTCTCCGGTCCGGTCTCTCAAAAGTTCTGTAAGCTCACTGCTCACTTCATACAGACGGTCAAAGGAAAGATTCTGACATACCCCTTTCAGTGTGTGTGCACCACGAAAAGCTTCTTCGTAATTGTTATCCCCCAAAGCCTGCTTTAACAGTGGATAACTCTGATCTTCAAGGAACTTTAATGTGAATTTCCGGATCAGTGCTTCACTGCGAAGGCGTCTTAAGACATCTTCATAGTTTCCTCCAATCGCTTCATAGCATTCCTGTATTGTCATTTTTTATCTCCTGTCTATATAAGATTTCTTTATTGTAGCACATTCTTTTGCAGAAATTAATGGTTTTCGACATTCTTCACACAATCTCTACATTCTTTTACACAACATATCCGTCATTTCCGGTCTAATTCTTGAAAGACACGATCACTTCTTTTCCATTCGATACATTTTCGAACATGCCCTTGATCACTTTCTTGGCGTTCTTGTCTGCATTTTCAAGAAATCCGTATTCATCCGATCCGGCTTTTTCCTTTGCTTTCTTCTCAGCCTCTGCGACAAGTTCCATAACTGCCTCTTTATCGATACTCATAATCGCAAAATTCGTATCATATATCTTCAGATCACTGGATTTGATCTTAATAGAATCCTCATTGACCGTGCAGTGCGGAATAGATATCTGGATCTTGTCGTCTGTCTCCTTTATGACAGCTTTCTGTACATCCAGTCCCGCAGTCACTGTCGTCTTGTATTGTACGAGAAATCTGTTCTTGTTGATCAGCGGGATCTCTCCCTTTGTGCTCCTGAATACATCCGAGATGATCATCTTCTGTGTCGTCAGCTCCGCTGCATCTTCCAGCGTCGTCTCAAGCGGTATGCTCTCTTCTTTCGGACCGGTAATATGCTTATATATGGCTATCGAACCGATGCTGATCGCAATGGCAAGAACTGCCGCAATGATTATTTTAGCTTTTGTCTTCATATGTTTTCCTCCGTTAAAATGATTTAACTTTCGGCCGGTAGCGCATATCAGATACCGTGTATACGGTTACGAATGCCTCCGGATCTTTTTTACTGATATAATTCATCAGTTTCTGATATTCGTTCTTATCTACGATTGTAATGATCTCTCTGTATTTCTGCATATTGTAAGCACCTACTGCCTCGTAAAACGTTGCCCCGCTGTGCAGCTCATGCAGAATGAACCGGCGCACCTCTTCTTCATATTTTGTAATAATACAGACACGTCTCTTTACATTCTGTCCAAAGATAAAATGATCCAGCACAATACCGTTAAAGTATGTACCAAGCACACTCAGTACGACCGCTTTTTTATCATAGATCAATGCGGAAGAAAGTGCCACACACATTCCTGAGATGGACATCGCTTTTCCCAGTTCGACATGAAGATATTTATTCATGATCTTTGCCACGATATCCAGTCCGCCGGACGACGCATTCATATTAAATAAGATGCTGAGTCCGAAGCTTACAACCAGAATATAACATAACACATCCAGTTCCATACTGTTTGTCAGCGATTCAAAATCCGGAAATACATGTTCAAATACTGCCAGATACAGTGGCAGCAAAATACTTGTATATACCGTCTTCGCTCCAAATTCTTTCCCACAGGTTATAAATCCGATCAGCAGTAAGACCACATTCAATATCATCGTAACCGTTGATACATGTAACGGTACATAATGCGCAATAATGATCGCCAGCGCAGATACGCTGCTGATCGAGGTCTGGCTCGGAATCAGGAAGAAATACACGGCCGCGGCGATGATCCCCACTGCTATCGTCATAACGGCAATTTCTTTTAGATTGTCCGGTGTGACAATCTGTTTTTTTTCTTTGTTCATTTTTTTATTCCCCACTTTTATAAATATTTCATCATCGTTGGCGCAAGAATATTCATATCAACAGGCTTGGCAACGTGATCATTCATCCCGACAGAAAGCGCCTTCTGTCTGTCTTCTGCAAAGGCATTGGCAGTCATAGCTATGATCGGGATCATCGCTTTTTTATCATCCTTCATCTTCCGGATGGTTAATGTCGTATCGAACCCATTCATAACCGGCATCTGAATATCCATAAGAATCATCTTATAATAGTCCGCATCTGCCTTTTCAATCATGCTGATACATGCAACTCCGTCAGTTGCAACTTCGACAATGCACCCTTCTTCTTTCAACAGTTCTGTCGCGATCTCCGCATTGATCTCATTGTCTTCGACCAGCAGGACCCGGACGCCTTTTAGCGACTTCTTACTTCGTGGATTCTGATTTTTCTTCTCTAAAGCTTCTTCTTTTGATGCTTTTTTGCAAGGGATCGTCACTGTAAAAGTGGATCCCTCACCAAGTTTACTTTCCACCTCTATCGTACCACCCATCAGATCCACAAGCTTTTTCACGATTCCCATGCCGATGCCGCTGCCCTCAATATGGGTAATCGTAGAAGTCCGCTCTCTTTCGAACGCTTCAAAGATATGCTTTTGGAACTCTTCTGCCATACCAATTCCATTATCGGTAATACTGATGATCATATCGCACCAGTCTTCCTTCTCACAAGGTCTCTGTGCAACCTTACAGGATATTGTACCGCCTGCATTTGTATACTTGACCGCATTACTTATGATGTTGATGCAGACTTCCGATAAATGTGGTTCATCCACATATACATACGGATACAGGATCTGTTCTGTCATGCACAGAGTCTGGTTCTTACTTTCTGCCTGTTGCTGGAACATCGTGACACAATTCGTAAAGTCTTCCCGGACATCCGACACGGCATACTTCATTTCGACCTTGTTATTTTCAATTCTTGCAAGATCCAGGACATTACTGAGTAACGATAACAGTTTTTTCCCGCATATCTGAATGTTATCGATATATCTGCTAAGTTTTTCTGTGTCTTCCAGATGTCTGGATGCCAGATCTGCATAGCCGATGATCGCATTCATAGGTGTTCTGATGTCATGGGACATATTGAAAAGAAATGCGGATTTTGCCTTACTTGCAGTTTCCGCAGTTAATTTAGCTTCCCGCAGTTCTTCCTCCTGCCTCAATTCCCGCAGTTTTTCATCTGTCACATCCCGGTTTGCAAGCAGCACCGATGTAACATTTCCGTCTTTATCATAGTTCTGTGGAACGATCATGGCAAGGAACCATTTCCCATCCTTTTTTTTGAATTCAAAAGACATGGACTCTTTATTACGAAGCCGTGCGGCCATGGTCTGTGTATCAAAAAAATCTATGTACTTTTGTACAAACGGTTCTGCTATCACATCTTTGATGACCTCAAACTGCGAATTCCAGTCTGCGCTTTTTTTCGAAATGCCCAGCTCCATTTTCCGGGATCTTTTCACAAGTTCGATCTTCTTTGTCTTTAAATCCAGACGTGAGATGTGATAATAAGCGGTCCCTAATGCACTGATTGCCCGGTGCGCCTCTTCCACCTGTTTTCCCAGCGTAACCGGGAATTCTTCCCCTGTCATCTGGTCTCTGTCCGGTACTGACTGATGCAGATGCTTAACCAGCCATTTCCCGTTCACCTTTTTATAGATAATGCTAAACCGTGTGTCCATCTCAAAACAGACGGATCCATCTTCAAATAAACCGGTAAAGACTACCGATCCATACGCAAGGACCTGGTCATCACCAAGCTCTGCTTCTTCCTGCTGTAAATCTCTTATTTTAAGTCTGATTTTTCCTCTTTGTTTTACATCGAATTTATATGATTCCTGAAATTCATGCAGATTCCTGAAAAACTCATGCTTTCCTGTTCCGATTATACTACTGTTATCATCAAAGAAGTTTTCAAAGCCTGTATCATCTACGGATTCCGTGTCGATATAAAATTTTAAAAGCTGCTCTGTAAGTCGTTTAAAATCATCCATAACCAATCCCTCTCATCCCGTATATCTTGAACAACTTTTTGTTTTTCCAGTTTTCTTGTTTACTTCATTTTAACATAATATCGCAGCACTGGGGACGCTTTTTATGTAATGCACGAATACAAATATAATACAGGCTAATCACCGGTGGAAGCAATAATGCCGAAAACTAAAATTTATTTTACACACGCTTTTGCCGTATACGAATCTACGTTTATTTCAATTACACATACCGCATTTACCATTTTTTCATTAATTTCGTGTTCCTCTCCGGTTTGCTCTCTCATAAGAATGCGCAGTGCCGCGCACTTATCCGCTGCATTCTGGAGGATTTTTGCTTTCCCTCGGCACATGACACTCGCATATTCAGCACCATATTTGCATGGAACATCTGCTTCTATAAGTTTTTCTCCGTAATCAATTTCCACAAAAACACTGTTATTTTTCCGAATGCAATCCAGTTTATGCCTCACTTTCGCACTATGAACATAAAATGTTAGTTTCCCGCCGTTTATCTGATAACCGTAATGAAGCGGCACAACATATGGGTATTCATCATCTAATACCCCCAGATGTAAATACTTTGCACTCGACAATATTTTTTCAATCTTGTGTATATCTGTGATTTCTCTATCTTTTCTTCTCATATTATTCCTTCCTTATAATCACATGTCAGTTCTACAATCAGAATTTGCCATTTCACTTATTACTATTTTTTATTTGAAAATCTACGGATTACAATTCTCCAATTCTTGCAAGGCTCATATCCAGAACGGATACGGGCCTTTCTTTTTCACCAGTAGCTTCATCCAAACCTTCACATTGAATAATGAACCCTTCTCTTTGGTAAAAAGAAATTGGATATACAGCGATAGCCCCTTATATTTTCGGAAATCGGAAAATAAAACTCGTTCCGATACCTTCGATACTTTCGACGTGAATGGTTCCATTGTGGAGATTTACAATCCAGCGCACCATAGAAAGGCCGAGTCCGGTACCGCCATTTTCTCTGGAACGGCTTTTGTCTATGCGATAGAAACGCTCCCAGATTCTGTCCAGATGTTCCTCACTTATTCCAATACCATCATCTTTCACTTCACCGACAATCTGGTCATTTTCGACCTTCAGGATAACATGGATATGTCCATTTATTTTTCCGTAATTGATGGCATTGGTTATTAAATTCATCATCATACGCAAAATCAATGTCTGGTCGCCGTTCATAAATAAGTCGTCCTGCTTTTGCAGGGTAATCTCAATATTTTTTTCCTGTGCTTTTGTCTGCAGTTCTTCTATTACAAGTTCGCTTAATAATCCAAAATCCAGTTTTTCCATCAGATGCTGCTCGCCCTGTTCGTTTCTGGCGATCATTAACATTTCGCTTGTCAGCTTTGACATTCGTTTTGCCTGCTTTAAGATGACTGCAATCTCTTCCTTATCTTCCGCAGATAAGTTTTCATTTTCCAATAAGTACTCACACTGGGAAATGATAACAGCAACTGGAGTCCGCAGTTCATGGGATACGTCTGATGTGAATTGACGTTCCTTCTCAAACGAAAATTCCAAGCGCTCGAACATTTCGTTAAATTTCTCCGACAATTCGTATAATTCATCTTTTGCTTTTGGCAGAGACAATCGTTTGGAAAGATCTTTTCCATTGCTGATGTTTTCAACTTCATCGCAGATAAGATCCACCTGTCTCAATGCCCGCTTGATCATAAAATATCCGATGGCTCCGATCAGAATAATGAGTAATGGGAAAACAATCAACAGCATTTTCTCGGATGTCTGCATGAAAAGTTCTATAGAATGTACGGAGGTAATTCCTCGTACCCACATTTCCTCATCATCACCGTAAGTGTAAACGCTGTCATATATCATCCATTTTCGATTTGATCCGGTTATCATTCGCGGTGTATTCGACTTGAGGATAGTTTCTTCTGGAAATTGGGTTGGAATCGTTCCATAAAGTAAGCGTCCGTTTTTGTCATAAATACAAAACATAATACCGTCATCGTAAAATTCGGTATCGCCGTCAAGATAAAAGGAATCATCCTGAAAATTAATATTTGAAGAGAAACCAGTCACTGCGGCACTGATTTCTTCTTCTGTCGCAGAAATTCCAACCTTATCCACAAAAAGAAGGACGAGAACTAAAATAGTCCCAAGAACTACGGCAATGATTCCGGTGTACCATAGCGTAATTTTTTTCTTGATCGTCAGCTGTTTCATTCGTTTTCCCTCATTACATATCCGACACCGCGAACAGTGTGGATGAGTTTTTGTTCATATTGTGCATCGATTTTTTTTCGCAAATAACGAATGTATACGTCGATCACATTGGAACCACCTTCAAAATCAAAGTCCCACGCATTCTGTTCAATCTGCTGTCTTGTCATTACGATATTTTTGTTGCGCATAAGACATTCCAGAACCATAAATTCTTTTGCAGAAAGATCAATTTCATTTCCGGCTCTTGTTACCTTTCTTGTGTCACGATCCAGAATAAGATCTGCTATTTTTAGTTGATTGGATGTAAATTGTGGCTTTCTACGCATCATGACACGGATTCTTGCAAGCAGTTCTTCAAATGCAAATGGTTTGATCAGGTAATCATCGGCACCAAGATCCAGTCCTTTGACGCGGTCTTCAATGCTGTCTTTTGCTGTCAGTAACAGAACCGGTGTATCATCTTCTCGTCGCCTTAATTCTCTTAAGATTTCATATCCATCCTTTCCCGGCAACATGATATCAAGAATAATACCATCATAGGAAGTCATATCGATATAATCCATCGCTTCCAGACCATCCCCACAGGCATCTACACTGTAATGTTCCTTGACAAGCCTTTTTTTGACAATGTTTCTTAAATCATTCTCGTCTTCTACAATCAGTAATCTCATAATGTAATTATTATAATACCAATCATTTTCGTGTGCTAGAGTCCTTTTTTTCATTTTTTGAAATTACTATTTGTTTTAATCTTTTTTTAATCTTCCCCCTATATGATACATATAACAGCAAAAACAAAACATCCAAGAGCCGAAAGGAGAACATGTTATGAAAAAAATATTAGTAGTTTTATTATCTCTCACATTAATATTTGCTTTTACAGGATGCACTTCATCCAATAATGGAGCAGCAGAAGATGTAGAAATTAAGACACAGGAAGTTGTAACATCAAATACAGATGACGATGATGATAACATCAGTAACACAGAAAACGCAGTAGAGAATGTGAACGAAAAGGATTATGATTTCTCTTCTTATGAAAACGATGTCCGTAATATAACAAAAAGTGTAAACAATGCAAAACCATCTACAAATGCATCTGAGAATCACGAACAATTCTACGCTTTGAAAAAACAGGTAGACGCAGTTGATGACGAACTGGATAAACTTGATGATGAATTTGAGTATGCTTACCAGATGAAAGAGATTAGCTTCGAGACATACAAAGCGAGAGAACGCACGATTGAAAAACTGGAAGATGAACTGGAATTAGCAGAAGAAGCGCTGGAAAACAAATACGGCATTGATGATTAATTCCATCTGGGCTACAAGAATGTGGCAGAACTTTCTTAATTTCTAAAATCGGGTAGGAGGTAGATAATTATTTTATCTACCTGCATACCTCTGCAATCTGACTACGGCATGAATTATGAACACAGATAAATGCGACTTTTTTCTTATTCATGAAACGGACACCTCTCTTTAATACATTGGTTGTTCTTATCAGAATGAATACACTTTATAACAGGCTTTTCCATTTGTATATTGAAATTCTCTGCCACATAGTCAATTGCTGAGATTATGGCTATATAGGAATCTCTTTTACAACATCTTGGTCCACCAATGCTCCCGATTGCGTCAAGTGCCTTAGAAGTCATTTTATTAGCCAGACCCCAAGGTTCATTTTTAAGTGGAGTCGCTCCTGAGATTATTGATATAAACATTCCTGTACTAATTCCGGCGCCACAAGCACCCCAGAATCCACATACACCGCCTGGAACAGCTTTTCCTCTATTCATCATTTCAAGCAGAGCTTCCGGCAAATCAATCTCACCACCTGCATTTTTATATGCGGTAAGAAGTGCTGAACCAACCATAACATGATGCTCTGGTCCATGCATATGACAGAATGGCTGCGCCATCATTCTTCTTATAATTTCTATCGGATTCTTAGATGTTTCACTAAGACATATGTCTATAATTACACCCATTCCTTTTGTATGGCATTCATTACATACATAATGACCCTGCTCACATCTAGTTTTGCTTAATTCCTTTTTATGGCATAACACACACTCCATCATTTCATCTTTTTCAAGATATATAAGTGGTGCTTTACATATAATACATTCTTCTTTCATTTCCTACCTTCCCAAAGCTTCAACAAATGAACTTGCCTCTCTTATTACTTTTTTGTTCAGAGAATAATAATGCCGCTTGCCTTCCTTACGATCATTTACAATCCCACAGTCAACCAATATTTTCATGTGATGTGATAAAGTAGGCTGCGTGATATTGAATTTATCCAGAATCTTACATCCGCATTTTTCTCCGTCTGACAGCATCCGAACAATCTCCAGTCTATTTGTATCCGATAATGCTTTACATATTAGTATCATATCCTTTGCTTCCATTTTCGCTACCTCACATAGGCAATCATCTATATATCAAATTACCCTACGCATAGATGCTTGTCAATGTGTATTTATTCAATAAAGTTACCCGGCAATCATCATAGATACAAATCGAAGCCCCAACCTCCGAAAGACTGAGGCTCCTAACATCAGTTAATTACTCTTACAGTTGCCGAACGGACACATTCATTTTTTCTGCAAGCATTTCTTGTGTAAACCCATTTGTACTTCGCAGTTGTTTTATTTTTTCTCCCATTGTCATATAATGCACCTACTTCCCCAGAATTTATTTTACCACGTATTCTTCTGTTCATCTGTCACCTGCATCGTATCCGTATTTACCAGATAAAAATCTACCAATTCGGTCTCGTAATTACCGTCTGGATATACTTTTTCTAACACCAGTTCTTCGCAAGAATTACCATCCGCATCCGTCTTCGCTCCGTTGTCATACAGACAATATCTTACATTTACCGTATTACCATCTTTTGTTTCCTGCGTTTCACTGACAATACCATAGACTTCTCCTTTTGCATTCGCAGTGTAACTGAAGGCCATATTTTGAAGTGCATTATTCTCCTGAAGATAATTATAGACCGCCAGCATCGCATTCTGAATCGTCAGACCATCATGCTGTCCTTCTGCCTCATAATCTTCTACCACATCTCCGTTCTGAGTATCTTCTGTCACTGGAAAATCCTCTGTATCCGCATCCGATGATTCTTCGTTATCTTCTTCAGCATCCATTATATCCGAAGAATCCAAAGACCACCACAGACCATCCATACTCTGCATAACAAATGGATTATTGGTTCGATATCTCCGCTCGCCGCCATAATCCTCCTGCACGGTTATATACGTATATTTGCTGTCATGACCAGTCACCGTCTCCTCTCCATCCATTCCGAACACTACACTCAGACCACTCATTCCAATAATCAAAAGTGTAAATATCGCAGCAGCTCCAAAAATGATCATTAATGCCACTCTGTTTTTACCAGGCTGTATGGATAATGCCTGGCAATTGTGTCTGTACAAGCTTACGATTCCCCAGATTAAAAGAATCGCCAGACTGATTGTAATAACAGCAATCGATATTTCTGCGAAACGATATCTCACTTCATATCCCATATCACGGTTTATACCATACCACAATCCGTAAAAGAAGGTACTATATGCAAGAATCAAAGTAATGATACTGATCCGTACCGGATGCTCTTTCTTATCCGGCACTGCCTTTTTCAGTGCTTCTGCCATCTGCACTGTATCTCTCTGCTCTATCCACTCAGCAAGCTCAGTTTCTGTCGGATATACACATTTAGTATCCGGAATCCCTGCATAACGCATCTGGCTCTCTTGAAGCCCTTCTGTATCTCCTGCCACTACTGCTGTAACCACTTTCAGGTAATAATACACCTTCAACTGTGCCGGATTAAATTTATCTATACAAATATCTTCCAGCTCCTGTGTAGCCCGTTCATAATTGTCAAGAAGTATACTCATCCTTGCCATAACCAAAAGCATCTGATTCGCCACAGCAGGGTAACGTTGATATTGTTTCTCATATAAATACTGTGCATACTCATGTCGTTCTTCCGGTGTTAACCGGTAGGACTTCTTTCTACTCTGTGCCAACATCGCGATTCGCATACCATAAGCCAATTCTAAAATCGCAATCAGCTGGCAGATAAATGCACCAAATCCCCAGATATCTGTTATACGATCCACATAGGTTACCAACACAATGCCTAGCATTGCCGGAATCACGATCAACCATTTTGCCCAATCTGATTTTCTCACACTAACACTCTCCTGAATAGTTTTTCTGAATATAGTATATTACCGCACACACCAATCAACCATAATCTGCGGAACAGTCTCGTTTGTACGGATAAAAAAATAAACTGAGCCACGGCTGTTCCAACATGAAATCAGCCGTGGCCTTATTTATATCATTTCACTCTTTTTTGAAATAGAACAACACCACAGCAACAACTCAAATCGACTTAAAATTCCAGACTATTCGCATTCAGCAAGAAATACTTCATTCCCATGATGACAAAACCTTCATCATTTCTCCAAGGCTTTTTGCTGCCATTTACAATGACGATCTTCTTGAAAGAGTCCGGGATATTACGCAGAGAATTGAACTCCTGCGTCTGTTTTTCTTCCGAAGTCATGTCATATGCAACCTGGATATAGTATCTCTGGTTTCCTTGATTCACCACAAAGTCAACCTCCAACTGCTTGCGAACACGTTTGCCCTCTTTATCCTTATCGAAGATATCCACGACACCCACATCAACATTGTAGCCACGGATCAGCAGCTCGTTATAAACAATGTTCTCCATGATATGAGTAGGCTCCTGCTGTCTGAAATTCAGACGTGCATTTCTCAGTCCCAGATCAGTAAAGTAGTATTTCAGATTTGCACCGATATACTTTCTGCCCTTAATATCGTATCGGCTTGCCTTGGAAATCAAAAAGGCATCTGTCAAATGGTCGATATGCTTGGAGATGGTTTTATTAGCATAAGTCATCTGGCGCTCACTGGCAAAGGTATTGGCAATCTTTGAAGGGTTGGTCGGTGCGCCGATTGCAGATGCAAGCACATCAACCAGAATCCCAATCTCATCCACGTTCTGAATCTTATTTCTTTCAATAACATCCTTCAGATAGACATTTGCAAAGATGTTCTTCAGATAGTCCGCTTTCTGTCGTTCGCTCTGGAAACTTACGATCTGCGGCAATCCTCCGTAGATCATGTAGTCATCCCAGGCATCATCATAATCACCGTCATAGACAGAATAAAACTCTGCAAAGGAGAGAGGGTAGATTCTAATCTCATCACCTCTGCCACGGAATTCGGTCACAATGTCGCTGGACAGGAACTTGGAATTACTTCCGGTGACATACACATCAATATTGCTCATGCGGAGCAGGCTGTTCAGCACTTCCTCAAATCGTGGCATGAACTGCACTTCATCCAAAAGGAGATAATACTTCCCGTCGTCTTTCATGGCATCCTTGATGTACTTGAAGCATACCTTGGGATCTCTTAATTCCTCGTTCTCAATACCATCCAATGCAATTTCAATAATATGATCAACATCAACGCCGTTCTCCAGTAAGTATCTCTTAAAGATGGTAAACAGCAAAAAGGATTTGCCACATCTACGAATGCCGGTAATCACCTTTATCATTCCATTATCTTTTCGCTCGATCAGCTGCTGTAGGTAAGCGTCTCTTTTAATCTCCATCGTTACACTCCCCATTTCCGTGCATCTGCACACTTTTTAGTAATGAGATTCTATCACAGAACTACCTGAATTTCAATATGTATTCCCATTTTATGTGCATCTACACACTTTTATGTAATGTTGATAAATATATTTTCAGATTTTTTTGATTGCATTGTCTATAATCGACTACTCCAATCGTTATTATAGGTAGACAACAAAAAGAAGATGGTTCCGATGCTGCGCCCTAATGCTTTTCGGATTCAGTTCAACAAACTTGAAGTTATCACTCTGTCAGTCGATTCTCCTCGCCCCAGACACAGAGCTGATCCAGCACAGTCATCAGCGATTTTCCACGCTCCGAAAGTGCATATTCCACCTTCGGCGGAATCTGCGGATACTCGGTACGGACGATCAGTTTGTCTGCTTCCAGCTCCTTGAGATTCGTGCTGAGAGTCTTGTCGGAAATGGTTTTCAGATACCGTTTCAACTCATTGAATTGCACCGTCTCAAACTAGTTCTTTATCATTTAACTTTCTCATAAGATAGTACCTGTCATAATTGCCAGTACTTGAATTTATAATTTGCATGGAGATAATTATAAGCAGGATGAACAGTCCTGTCAATATGATCACAAGGAGGAATTATCATGCGAACAAAGCTGAAAATTACCGAAGGCATTTTCCCCATGCCGGTTCTGATGGTTGCAACTTACAACGAGGACGGCAGCGTCAATGTCACTGCCGCTGAGAACGTTATGGTGGATGGAAAAATTGATATGTCTAAGGTCAACACCATCGCATTAAGTTGAATTCTATAGCCAGCATAATGGTGCATATTTTACAGTAGCAAGAAATTATTTTTTGAAAATTTTGTATTTTTCTGAAATTTAGTACGGAAAAGAGCATATGGCTTTTCTCCACATGCTCTTTTTTAGTAAACTGTTAATAGACATCAGATATAATAAGATTCGATCATTATTCTTTTTTAACAGTCATCCTGTCAACTAATTAATATTTTCACCGTTGGTTGAAATAACTTCTTTATACCACTCGAAAGAATCTTTCTTTCTTCTAGACAAGTCTCCTGTTCCATCATTATGTTTATCCACATAAATGAATCCATATCGCTTATCCATCTCACCGGTTCCTGCACTGACAAGGTCGATACATCCCCATGGTGTATAACCCATCAAATCTACACCATCTTCCTCTACTGCCTTTTTCATTTCTGAAATGTGGTGCTGCAGATATTCCACACGGTATGGATCGTGAATGCTTCCATCCGCTTCTAACGTATCATATGCTCCAAATCCATTTTCTACAATAAACAGTGGTACTTTGTAGCGATCTGTAAACCAATTCAATGAATAGCGCAGTCCGATCGGATCAATCTGCCATCCCCATTCACTTGTCTTTACGTACTGATTCTTTATGCGATCCTTTTCTCCGCGGTAGTCATATTCCGGATTATCTGGTTCTGCTTTTGTACAGAAAGACATATAATAACTGAAACCGATATAATCGACACAGCCTTGTTTCAATACTGAAAGATCTTCTTCTGTTACGTCGATCTTAAGGTCTTTTCTTTCCCAGTATTTCAAAATATTTACAGGATATTCTCCTTTTACATGCACATCTGCATAATAATATCTTTTCTGCATGGCTTTTTCGGCCTGCAGTATATCTTCCGGACGGCAGGTAGCCGGATAGATTGGGCACATTGCAATCATACAGCCAATCTGAAATTCCGGATTGATCTTATGCCCTGCTTTTATCGCTTCAGCACTGGCAACCAGTTCGTAGTGAGATGCCTGATACATCAATTCTTCTACATTTTCTTCTGGTTTAACCACAACCCCGGAATTAGCGTAAAGCATGAATCCGTCACCGATATCTGCCTGATTATTAATCTCATTAAATGTCATCCAGTATTTTACTTTGTCTTTGTATCGTTCAAAGCAAGTTACTGCAAATTTCACGAAGAAATCAATCAGTTTTCTGTTTCTCCATCCACCATACTCTTGTACAAGATGCAGAGGCATCTCAAAATGACTCAGTGTGATCACTGGTTCGATCCCATATTTCAGACATTCCTCAAACATGTCATCATAGAATTTTAATCCGGCTTCATTCGGCTGTTCTTCATCACCATTTGGGAAGATACGTGTCCATGCAATACTTGTACGGAAACACTTGAATCCCATTTCCGCAAATAAGCGGATATCTTCTTTATAGTAATCATAAAAATCGATTGCTTCATGATTCGGATAATTCTCGCCTTTTAGTATTTCACCTGTTATTCTTCTTCTTGTATTCACATCTCCGCTGGTTACAACGTCCATAATGCTCAAGCCTTTTCCATCTCGATCATAGGCACCCTCCAGCTGATGAGCAGCAACTGCGCCGCCCCAGAGAAAATCTTTTCGAAATCCCATTGTTATTTCCTTCCTGTTGTCTTAATTGCTTTGTATAATAGTGTTGGGGGCTTTTGCCCCCAACTTTCTGTTTCTATATTCAATCTCAGCTTAATGATTATTTCTCATCGATTCTCTTATACAGTGCAATGAATTCATCTGCAAGAATGCGGAATCCTTCTGCACTCATAAGCTGATCTTCTGCATGCATCAGAAGCATGTATCCATTGGAAATTTCACCATTTGCATCCATTGTCAAAAGATCTGCATGAGCGTTATGTCCAAGTGAAAAGGCTTCATCACCTTGTTTAATCAGTTCTGCTGCCTCATCATATTTTCCTTCTTTCGCACACTGGATTGCATTGATAAAATGTGTTCTTGCTGTACCTACATATGTGATGATCTGAAAACATGCCGTTTCAAATTTTTCGTCCATTTTTGTCTCCTATCCTGCTATTATTTTTATTCTGATTTTACCAGTCTTCATCCTCATCTTCTACCGGCTGATTCTTCTCCTGAACCAAATTCATCTTGTCAATCTTCTTAATGAATGGCAGATAAACAAAGAATGAAACACAAAGGATCACTAACTGAAGTAAAGCACTTTTCCATCCTGCTAAAAGGAATCCTGAGATAATCGGTGGACAAGTCCATGGGATCTGTGTTGCTCCATATAATGGGCAGATTCCTGTATACAGTGCAAAATACTGGATTAAACATGCGATCACAGGCATTCCAATAAACGGAATTGCAAGCATTGGATTCATAACGACTGGAGCACCAAACAGGATTGGCTCATTGATTCCAAATATTGCCGGAATAATTCCCAATTTACCAAGTGCTTTCAACTGTTTTGATTTTGCAAAGAAGAACATATACATTACAAGTCCGATTGTGATACCTGCACCTGTTATATTGATAAACTGATCATAAAACTGCTGTGTTACAATATGTCCTCCATTTGCTATTGTAAGTTCTACACCACTGTCAATAATAGCCTGATTTGCAAGGCTGTTTGCCTGTAATAGTCCTGTCATGATTCCACCAACTACTGTTGAACCATGAACTCCGAAGAACCACAGGAATGGTCCTGTAAAGCACATCAGAACTGCTCCACCAAGGGAGTCTGTCATTTTCTGAAGTGGTGTCTGAACAACTTTGTAAATAATTTCCATACCTGTTGTGTTGAATCCAATAGAACAGATACCGTGAATTACTGCAGTCCCTGTCAGGATTACGAATGCCGGGATTAATGCTGAGAATGCATTTGTTACACCTTCCGGAACTCCGGCCGGCATCTTAATACGTATATTTTTCTTCAAGAACCAGCAGTAAACAAGTGGTACGATTAATCCAACAATAATTGCTCCGATCATTCCCTGTCCTGCTGTCCATGTCTTATTAATGATTCCAGTAACAACTTCTCCACTTTCTGTTGTTATGGATGAAGGCATCAGGATCAAGAATGATGCTAATGAAATAATTGCACAGTTGAGTGGTTCCTGATTTTCCAGTTTCGCATAGCTATAGCTGATACCGATAACTGCGATCATCGCACTGATGGAGAATGTTGCACCACATGCCTGATCTAATACTGCTTTGATTCCTGTAGACTCTAATACATCGACAACTGCCTTTACAGGAAAGTTTGACAGGATCAGGAAGATTGATCCGATGATCAGAGGAGACATGGAAGTCACCATACCATTTTTAATTGACTGTATTCCCTTTGTGTTAATAAACTTAAGGATTATAGGGATTACTTTTTCGTTAAATTTCTCTTTCATTTGCTACTACCCTTTGCTCTGTTTTTTTGCTTTAAATTGTGTATCTTTGTTTTCTCTTATTTATTTTTCGCAAGCTTATATGCAAATTTCAAAACATTCATTCCATTGCACATTCCATAGTCCTGCATTGGGATCACATCTACCGGAACCCCTTTTGGCTCACAGATTTCTTTTGCTCTGCCAAGCTGATATCCTACCTGTGGTCCGAGCAGTGCTACATCCACACCTTCAATCACGCGTTCCATATCTGTAAATGGATATGCTGCGATGTCAGCATCTTTTCCTTTTTCCTTTGCTGCCTCTTCCATCTTCTTTACGAGAAGACTGGTTGACATTCCTGCTGCACAAAATAATCGAATTACCATGATTGTTTCCTCCCTTATTTCTTTCTCATTTGCTTTGATGGTGCTAGTATAACAAGCATTTTTCGTTTTGTCAGTACTTTTTCCTGTTTCTGGTTTCTGTTCCATATAGACGGAATTTGTTACATAAAAAAAACAGGGCATTCTACTTTGTTGTGTAAAATGCACTGTTTTCCTTTTCCTTTTTTGTATATTATGATACTTTTTCGTGTATTCTGTTTTTTTTGTTACTTATCTGGTTACTATTCGTACCATTACATTCTACAACCTTAATGAAATAAGTCTTCCATATCATTTTGAAACAGATCATCTGTATCGTTATGGACGCCCTTCAATTCTCTTCCGATTAATTCCAAAATAAAAACGACTGCCATCTGGGATGTCAGATCATAATTTTCGTCTTCTTTATATTTATACTCTGAAACATAATAATTTATATTGCAGTCACTCATCTTCGCCAAAGAACAGTTTGCCTTATTTGTAATAGATATCAGGCTGCTCCCTCTTCTTTTCAACTTTTCTGCCAACATCAGTGTCTGTTCCGTCTCTCCTGATACAGACAATGCGATTGTAGCTGTTCTCTCACCTTTTCCACGAAATACTGGCGTGAACGGATCATCAATAGCAAATGAAAACCAGCCTACATTATTAAAATATCTTGCCCCATACTTTCCTATAAAAGAAGAATTCCCCACACCTACAAATATAATTGACGATGCCTTTGTAAGTAACTTCACAGCTTCCTGGATATTCTCAGCAAATGCCTGTGTCTGCACCCGTTCAAAGAAATCTTTAACCGCAGTAAGATCCATATTGATTTTCTTCTGTTCCTTGCTGCTGACTTCCTGTTTTAATTTCAAACGGAATTCAGAATATCCCTCGCATCCTACCTTTTTACAAAAGCGAAGGATCGTCGTTGTTGAAACATGAACCTCCTCTGCCAGTTCACGTACTTTCATATATACTACTTTCTCTTCATTGCTGATGATGTAATTATATACATCCATCTCCAACTGATTAAAAGATTTTATCATCTCATGCGTAAACATATGAATTCAGTTCCCTTCTGTTTTTCTCTCTATTTCATTCTTCTTATTATACACTCAACAACTGGCTTACTTCCTTCCAGCACTGTCTTCTTGCTGCCAGTATCGAACACGGCTGATCCAGCGTGATCATTCCACCTTCTGCCGTTAAGTTCAAGTCGAGTCGCCGCATAATCCCACGGATACAACATCAGTTCAAGATATACTCCGTTTGTAGTCCTTTCGTTATGTCGTTTAATTGCAATATCACAGATTCTGTGCTTCTATCTTATCATGATTTTCCTCATTAATCTATAGATATCCGGGGCAAAATCAGCCTGATCAACACCCTGTTTTTTACTGTTCCAAATTATCGAGCCAGTCGTCGAAACGAGAGCTCCAACGGCTGTTTTGTCAAATTATATATCAAATTGAATCCACCTTATCAATCGGCCATAATTTTCTGAGTGCCGCATAAGAAATCAAAAAGTTTGCGAGCCAGCCAGCCGGTACACCAAGCCAGACAAATGCAATACCAAAACGAGGGGCACAGATTAAGGCAACTGACAATCTTATTGCAAGATTTACCATATTTGCAATAAGAAATGGCCACATGATTCCAAGCCCACGAAGGACTCCATCTGTTGCCATCTTGACACCCATGAAAATGAAAAAGTAGCCTAGCCATCTCATATAATCCCCTGATACCTGATAAGCTAAAGCAGTTCCGTCTTTTCCTAAGAATAACGAAGAAATTTGCGTATGCAATGTCTCAATAACTATAAAAGCAAGAACTGCAAAACATAAATCTAACACCAGTGCAGCATGATATCCTTTTTTGATACGTTCGTTTTTCTTTGCACCAAGATTTTGGGAAACATACGGTGAAACTGCATTTCCAATAGATACAAATATCAGTGAAAATACATTCTCTACTCTCATCGTTGCCGAATAACCCGCTAGTGCCTGTGTACCAAATGGATTTACAACCGCCTGTACAATCATCATCCCAATTGACACTGTAGACTGCTGAAGAACCGAAGGTACAGCAATTCGAAGCATTGAACGTAACTCCTGCCCGTCAAACCAGCTAAAGTGACTTTTATATCGGCGCATCCGACTAAAGAAAATCAAAAGTGAAAATACTGCAGAAATTCCTTGTGCAATAAGAGTCGCAAGGGCTGCACCAAACACACCAAGACCAAGTCCAGCCACCATCCAAAGGTCCATAAATATATTTAAAACCGAAGAAAACATTAAAAGACCTAACGGAATCTTTGATTCGCCGATTGAAGTGAACATCGTTGAAAGGATATTGTACATAAACAGAAACGGAAATCCCACAAAATAAACTCGAAGGTACAGTACCGCTTCATCCAATATATCAGCAGGTGTCTGTAATAAACTCATCATTGGATGGGAAAAGCAAAATCCAAACAGACCCAGAAGTATACTTAGAATCAGAAAAGTAATTAATGATGTTGACACAATCGTTTTCATTTTGCTATAATCCCGGGCACCAAAATAACGGCTTACAAGAACCCCTGCACCTACACCTGCACCCAATGCTACACAAATGAATAACTTCCACTTTTTCAGTCTTAGGTTTTCCATCGGTTCCCATGATTGGTCGCTGATTTTCATCCAGGACCTCTTTTTCCTTCATTTTCTTATATGATGCTGGTGCGATGATCGTAATTCCTTTTTCGCCTTTCATGACCTGTCTACCCATGGACTGCCAGTTTTTGTAGCTGGTAACAAGTGTGGCATCCGGTCGCTGCATAGCAATCAGCATTGTATTGTTAAAGGAATAATTGTGAAACTTTGCCATGGTTTTAAGAAATTCCTGATAGCGGTTACTTGTAAAAAGTTCTTCCACACCGGATTCCAGTGACTGCATAATGCTGTCCATATCTTTTCCCTGAACCGGTAATGGAATTGTTGCTGTCTGCACCGTTGGAATATCTCTTACGTTATCTTTTTCTTTTGTATCTGTTACTTCTTCATAGGGTGCGATGGCTTCTGTCACCATTCCTTTAGTTAAATCAATGTCTTCAACACGAGTTGAAAAACGGATCCTGCTATCTGGAAATTCTCCTTTATCTCGAAAGGAATAGTAATTTTCATCCCGTCCTGTAATGATGTGATCAACCAAGGAAATCCCCATCAATTCACCTAATTCCTGCATTCTTGCTGTAGTCTGGATATCCGATGTAGATGGGGTCAGATTTCCGGACGGATGATTATGAATGAGCATCATTGAATGAGCATTAGAAAGAATTGCACTCTTAAATATTTCTCTTGGATTAATCAATGCTTCATTCAGCGATCCTACAGATACGATATTCATATTGATCGGTGTTAAATCTGCCTGCAAATTAACGATACAAAAGAGTTCCCGATCCATCTGAGAGAGAAATTCATTCATAACACGAATGGCTGCATCTGGATTATTCATTGGTTCTTTACTATAAAGTGGCGGCTGCTCCACCATACGAATTGCTACCTGTTCTAATTTATCTGCCATCAGCAACACCTCCAATCGGCACATTTATAATAAATTCCTGATCATGTAACGTCTCAATTTGCTTCTTCAATTTTTCAAACGAAAATGTGTGTGATAATCTTTTTTGATACTGGCTGTATCTTAAGCTTGTATTTGTTTTAATGTTCTCTTTCGTCATAATCTTCTCCTTTTCAAAAATGCCCCACGACATTTCTTTATGCCGCAGGGCGTTTGCTTATTTAACGGTTTTCATGCTTGGTATTAAAGTTCCATATCATGTTTCTTTGTTTTCGGTTTCTGATCTGGCTGTTCTTTTCCTGTTTTCTCTGTTTTTGCAGCCTGTGCTTCTTTTCCTTTCTGACGTTCTGTGAATCTGTCAGCTTTTTCAAAGACATGATCCTTTATATCAAAGTGATATACATCATTGGTAAGGCGTTCTGCAGGGGCTACCTGAGTGGCATTGACTTCTTTTACCATATCTCTTAACATTTCTGCATCCACTTGCCCGTCATCTGGCAAGACCAGCATTTCATGGATGGATGACGGCAAAATGAAGAAATCATTTCCCAGAAGTTCCCCCATGTTATCCATGAATTCCGGATAAAAGATCACACCGGCTCCATCAATTCTTTCTGTATTCGTAACAACAAAGAATGTCGGCATCTCGCTTGATTCCTGCAATGTTTCCTGCAGCATTTCACGTTCATCCGGTGTCAGCATGAGAATATTTTTCTGGTACATTTCATCTATCAATGCACCTATACTTGATACCTCCGGGGCCATGACACGCGGTGAACTTTTCATAGCATCTTCATGAAGCTGTTCTGCAGAGATTCCATACTGTTCAAGCAGATCATTCTTGATAAACATGGAACTTAATCCATCCTGATCCTTGCCTACTGCCACATGATAGGTGATTGCGAGATCTTCCTTCAGCTGGTGTGGCGCATTTTCGAGGACTTCCTTATTTGCTTCGGCTGATGATACACGAATAAACAGCTTGTCCTTCACATCTTCATAATTTAAAATAACATCTTTTTTCTAACATTTCTTTATCCTCTTTTCTTTGAAATACGAAAGAAAAATTATCCCTTCATATAACGAAACGCTCAGAGCATGTTTTACAGTGGTCAAAAGCAAATTTTTTTACTTTTTTCTTGCGAGTTTTTTTTAATGCCACTCGTAACATTAGATTTTTACATTTTTCATGAAATTAAGTAAAGAAAAAGAGCATATGGAATTGAATCCATACACTCTATGATTACTGGAACTTTATTTCATTTTTAATTCAACAAACTTGAATTTTGGTAAGAAAAAAGCAGTCAATCCTAAGACTAACTGCTTTGTGTATATGGATATAATTTGATTAAGTTTTAAAACCAGTTTGTTTTTTCATCTCTAAATTGAGGGTTATCGCTGTGCTGATATGGATTGTAGTTATTCAGATTGCAACCATATTCTTTTAATGATTTGATTTTGTTATCTTCTGTCCATTCAATTAAGGAAATACCGTCAAATTCTTCAACATTTCCCGTATTCATTTCATTTTTAAAATACCATTCTACGACAGTTTGATTTTCTTTATGAAAGAACTGTTTAATATCCCAAATAATGACTTTACCACGGGTATTCCATTCATTAAACCAATGTTTTACTGTTTTTAGATTTTCATATTTAGGACACCAGCTTTCCGTATAAACAACATCTTCTGTAAAAATTTTATCCATTCCTAAATCTTGCTGTTTCAGCCACATATCAAACCATAAACGAATGATTTTTTCTCTCTCACTCATAATAGAACACCTCAATCCCTAAGACTAAATGCTTTGTGTATGGATATGAAATCGTAAAACTGGAATTTTCAAATTAGTCTTTGCAAATAACCTTTGAACCTTCACCATCGATTACAATTCCCTGACGGTTGTTAATTGGGCATAGATTCAAATCCGAAAATTCAGTCATTATTTTCTCAGTAACTTTCTTAAATGGTGCTGTAAGATAATGCGGAAGAACATAGAAATCAATCAAATCAAGCCCTGCATCATCTTCTTGTGAGTAGTCCTCCGGCTTTTCATCCATTTGTTCAATATATTGGATAGTTGGAGCGCATATAATCGCACCCGCCGATTCACCGATCATCAGTTTTCCCTTTTCCAATTCCTTCTTCAATAGCTTATCCGTTTCCCGTTTTACGGAGCTGATCCATAAGGAAGAAAGAATTTCCACCAGTAAAATAGATCACATCCGCATCTTCAAAAACGGACTGTATCGTTAAATAAGCCTCCGTTGAAATATCAATTTCCGTTACGGTTGCTCCCAGTTTATTGAATAGCTTTCGAGCCGAGCCGACATAACCGGTATAGCCTTCACGCAGCGAAGCTGTGGGAATAAATGCGACTTTCTTGTTATCAATTTCTTTTTTTATCAAACTTCCTACACTTGAAAAGTGCGAACATAAAAACAGTTTCATCCATATCCTCCTTAATAAATTCCGATTCGTGCAAAAGCCCAAGGGACTTTAATGCCCCTTATGCTTTTCTCTTTTCTTTTGCTGTTTCAACTCAAACATTCGCTGTTCTTCCGCCTCTTTTTTCTTGCGGTTTCTCTCTTTACGCTCCTGATTGTTCTGTTCCTGTTGTAATTTTAATGCCTGCTGCGATTTTGTACCGATGCCTGTTTCCATCGTCTGCTTTTTTGCTTCTCGTTGCATACGCTTTGGATTTCTTTTTATATCCTTTACAACAGTTTCAACAGCCGGACTGAATTTCAAACTAAAATAGTATTTTTGAATATATTCCTGCACTTCGTAATCCTTTGGTTCTGCACCAAATGTTACCTTCGCCACAGATAGTTTACCATCTTCAATACGTTCAAATACGCCTACCCAAAATGGTTCTTCAAAATATACCGTCAGTTTTCCACTTGCTTTGTCCATAAGAATCCCTCCTAAAATGAATTGAACAAAGAATGGACAACCCGGAGGGGCAGGTTACTTACCCTATTTGCATAGGACGGCTGGGCTACCTACCAGCTCTAGTACATTTTTAATGTACATTGCGTTTTTATCTTTGTATTTATAATCAAGCCATATGGCACGATTAACTTATTCGGTCAATCCCGATTTTTCGTTCTCTGCGACTTCCCAATAAACGGGAAGTTGGTTACTTCTTGTAATTCATTTTCTTACTTAACACCCCAAACAAAGCCAATAAAAATATTCCAATTCCAAGCAATACGCCAGCCACTTTCATTAATTCATTGTTTGTATACTCTGTATCCGGAAGAATCCCATACTTGTAATAAGAATAACTAACATGGTCTGTGGTATATGCAGCTATGGAATCTCCTACATTATATTCCGAATATACAAATCCCGGTACTTGCATTCGCTTGTGATAATCATTCACTTTTCCATTGTTGTAGTAGAAGAAATAATTCTGAGATATCGTATCAACCGAAGCATCTTCAGCCCTTTTACCTGTAATCACAATATCCTCCATATAGTAATCTTCTCCCAGTACCATCTCTTCCATTTGTGTATTAAATGCTTTAGATGTCAAAAGTATATTTATCCAGACTGTAATGAAAGCTATACTTAAAATAATGAAACAAATCCAAAACAAAATTTTCTTTTGATTTCCAGTTAATATTTCTTTTGATTCTTTGTGCTCAACCAATTTATTACTCATTCCATAATACCTCTAAAGTACTTTTTCCTTCTTCCTTCCCTTCGTCCAAGAAGTGTATCTCACTCAAAGAACTCGGTCAATTCCGATTTCTCAGTTTCAAAAAATGGCATTTATCGTCTTGTTCCATTCTTATCAAAATTCTTTTTTAATGCTATTTCTGTTGGGAGAATAGACCCAATTAAAGGAATAAGTTGAACACCACAGATAATTCCTCCTATACTCCCAACACAATCTTCATTTTTTCCAATTAC
>NZ_WWSA01000001.1:0-177240 GCF_009875615.1 Dorea sp. BIOML-A1 | reverse complement strand
TTCTAAGGAACAATTAGAAAAAGGAGATAGAGTGATTGTAAAGAATGCCAATATGTATGGAATGTAATTACAAATTCCAGCTTGTTGAGATGAAAAATCAATTTATTGAACTGAAAACTATTGACTCTCACGGAACGTCATAGATTAAAGTTATCTTATCAGGAACAGGAGGTCAGCAGTTATGAGGACAGTAAAAGAAATATCAGATTTAACAGGTATCAGCGTTCGCACGCTTCACTATTATGATGAAATTGGATTGTTAAAGCCAACAGAAAAAAGTGATGCGGGATACCGGCTTTATGACGATAAGGCATTGGAAACATTACAGCAGATTTTGTTTTTCCGTGAGTTTGATATTCCATTGAAAGAAATCAAAGCTGTTATGGATAACCCGGTTCTTGAAAGAAACCAGCTTTTGCAAATGCAGAGAAAAATGTTGGTAGCAAAAAAAGAACGTATGGAACGTCTGATTACCAGCATTGATGATATTCTGAAAGGAGAGAATAAAATGGATTTTGCAATTTTCAGTAAAACAGAAGTGAAAGAAATGTTTCAAACTATGCTTGAACATATGCCCGACAATATGAAAGAACTTGCTGTCAAAGAGTTTGGAAGTGTTGAAGAATGGAAAAAGCATTATATTGAGGCAGTCTCATCAGAAGAAATGCAAAAAGGCTATGCCAAAGTTGTTGAGTGGTATGGAGGAAAAGAAAAATATTTATCTGTAGTCAACAATCCTATTAGCAAAGACGTAGCTGACAGTTACAACAAACGAATAGAAGCAGTTTTGCAAAAACTAATTGCAAAAAGAAATTGTGATGTAAATTCTTCGGAAGTTCAAGAAGTTGTTGAAGAATATGGCTTACTTATGAAGCAGTTTTCACAAATAAAAGAAGAACAAGGTTTTATGATGGCACAGGCACAGTATTATCGCAACGAAAGAATTAAGTCTATGACTGATGAGAAATATGGAGAAGGTACTGCTGATTTCTTAGCACAAGCTATTGAAGCATTTTACAAGTAAAAATACGGTTTGTGAATGAGAAACATTTGAACACTTTTTGAACACCCAGACCGTGATGAAGTCCTCAAAGCCCCTTTCTATCAGTATTTGTGATTGCTTAAAACGGTTCGATTCCGGTCTGCGGCATTAGGTTGAGGTGCCTCAAACCCTTATAATTATAGGGTTTGAGGCACTTTTTGTTTTACATAAAAAGTTGTACAAAGTTGTACAGGCAGTATTTACAGGGCTTAGGCCAGTATTCGGGCCATTTCTGTTGAGTCTCGTTCGGTAGTACGTTGTCCGATGTAGTGCTGGGTCATCGCAAGATTCGAATGTCCCAAGAGTGGCTGGATGTCAATTGCTTTTACACCAGCATCAAAAAGCATCGAGGCGTTGGTAAAGCGGATTTTATGGCTGGAAAGATATGTAATCCCCAGTTCACCGCAATATTTCTTTAAACGCCGGTTAAACGTATCTGTAGTAAGCGGCCGTCCCTCGTGCATGAATACAAGCTTTCCATTTGGATTAAGCTCTTTCATTTTTCTCAGAATATTAATTCCAGCTTCTGGAAGTTCTTCGGTACGTATACTGTAAAAGGGATTGCCTTTTGGATCCTTTAAGACACGATGAGGATGACTGAAAGTCATATCCTCTTGTAACGTACGTTCTTCTACCAATTGCTGCTTGATTGTGATAATATTTTCGTTCTCCGTATCCCAAGTTAATCCTTTGATTTCTCCGACTCGAAAAATTCCATAAAACGCGAATTGAATTGCAAGTGTGTAGGCATCTTGCTCTAAAGTCTTTAGATAAGACAGTAGCATAGCACGTTCTTCTACTGTGTAAGCTTTTTTTGAAGCATTTGGCAATTTGAACTTTAATGTGTTGCAAGGAAGATCGGTAATAGGACTAAATGTAATAATTTCATTTAGCACAGCATGACGAAAGATGCCATTTAGTACAGACTTACGGTTGTTAAAGTCCTTTCTGGTAATCTTTCCGTTTCCGGTCCAAATTTGAAATAATTTCATTACATGTACTGGTTTGATCTCTGCAATTTGCATTCTTGCTAATTCTGTATCTGCAATGAATCGGTTCCAAATTCCGATGTCCTCTTCAATCGTTTTCTGAGATACGATTTGGGTTTCTGCACGATGCTGCACCCACTGCTTGTAGATATCTTCTAATGTGTTAATGGGAATATTCTTATACTTTAGATAAATAAAAAATAGGAGGTACTATAATGGCAAAAAAGATATTAATCACTGGAGGAGCCGGATACATCGGTAGCCACACAGCACTGGAACTTTTAAATGAAGGATATGAAGTGGTTGTATATGACAATCTTTGCAATTCATCAAAAGAATCATTAAAACGGGTAGAAGAACTTACCGGAAAGCACATTACATTCTATGAAGGAGATGTAATGGACGAAGCTGCTTTAAAAGAAATGTTTGAAAAAGAAAACGTAGATGCAGTAATCCACTGTGCAGCGCTGAAAGCAGTCGGAGAATCGGTACAGAAGCCATTAGAGTACTACCGTAACAATATAACAGGAACCCTGACACTGATGGATGTGATGAAACAGACAGGTGTTAAGAATATTGTATTCAGTTCATCAGCAACTGTATACGGAAGTCCAGAAGAGATGCCAATCACAGAGGAGTGCCCGAAGGGACAGTGTACCAATCCTTACGGATGGACAAAATCTATGATGGAACAGATCATGACGGACGTACAGAAGGCGAATCCGGATATGAATGTTATCCTGCTTCGTTACTTTAACCCGGTTGGAGCACATGAAAGCGGCCGTATTGGAGAGGATCCAAAGGGAATTCCGAACAACCTGATGCCATATATTTCACAGGTGGCAGTCGGAAAGCTTGAGAGGCTTGGAGTATTTGGTGATGATTACGATACACCGGATGGAACCGGAGTCCGTGATTATATCCATGTTGTAGACCTTGCAAAGGGACATGTAAAAGCAATCAACTATATTTTCAGTAATCCGGGATTGGATGTGATTAATCTTGGAACGGGTGTCGGATATTCTGTACTTGATATGGTAAAAGCATTCAGCAAGGCTTGCGGAAAAGAGATTCCTTATGAAATCAAACCAAGAAGAGCCGGAGATATTGCGATGTGTTATGCAGATCCTGCAAAGGCAGCAAGAGTTCTGGGATGGAAGGCTGAAAAAGGACTGGATGAGATGTGTGCAGACTCATGGAGATGGCAGTCTCAGAATCCGAATGGATACGAAAAATAATAAAGATATTATTATCGTAAAAGAATTTAAGAAATGAAAAAGTCATACGAATTCAGAAAAACAGGAGAAATGGTGGATTACATCGTTTCTCCTATTTTTCTGAATATAACATACAATATTCGATAAATGATTTCATGTTTTTTGTCAAGTGTTTGTTTCGATGCAAAATAAGATTTAGGTTCCTTTTTAGAGGTTTTGGAAAAGATAGATATGAAACACGGTGTTCCAGGATATCTTTTTTAATCATCATTTCAGGAAGAACAGAAACACCAAGCCCCATTGCAACACCTTGTACAATCGCTTGAGTACTGGAACTTTCCCATAATGGATGGATGTGTATGTCTTTTAAAGAAAAATATGCATCCAAAATTTCACGACCAGCACTTCCCTTCTCTCTCATGAGAAACGGGTGTAGGGCTAGTTCTTCTAAAGTAATAGACGTTTTGGAAGCTAGGGAAGAGTCTGGTGGAACGATTGCACAAAGTTTGTCTTCCATAAAAGGTCGCAAAATGATATCTGGATGTTCGGACTGATTTTCAATTAGACCAATGTCAATTTTATTATCGAGGATATGTTGTTCGATGGCTGAAGACTTATTAACAATGACTTCAAGGCGAAGATCAGGATTATGTTTTTGATATTCTTTGATCAGTTCAGGAAGAATATGAGTACCAATTGTGATGCTTGCCCCAATACGTAGAGTCCCGATATTGTCCCAGTTTTTTATATGTTGCTCCATTTCGTTAAATAGTGAGACGATATGAATGGCATAACCATAAAGATGTTTAGCAGCTTCAGTGGGAGTAATTCCACGACCAATCCGGTCGAATAACTGAACTCCATAGTATTCTCCTAATTCTTTGATTGCAAGACTAACAGAGGGTTGAGCAATGTGAAGTGTATTTGCAGCTTTGGTTATGCTCTTATGTTCATAAACTGAAACAAAAATATGAAGATGTCGTAATGTCATAATTTTCCTCCTTAAAAATATATAATAAAATCATTATATTTTGTATATAATAATAGTATTTTACATAAGTGTCAAGCAAGAATATACTAAAAAGCGATGAAAGGAAAGGGAAAGAAGATGGAGAAAAAAAATAAGAAGAAGATGCTGTGGAAGATATTTATTTCAACATTATATCTGAGTGCTTTTACTTTTGGTGGTGGTTATGTAATTGTTACGTTGATGAAAAAGAAGTTTGTGGATGACTATCATTGGATTGAGGAAAATGAAATGCTTGATTTAGTGGCAATTGCACAGTCATCACCTGGAGCAATTGCGGTAAATGGAGCAATAGTAGTGGGGTACAAATTAGCAGGAATATTAGGAACTATAGTTGCAATTATCGGGACAGTGATTCCACCATTTCTAATTATTTCCATAATATCGTTTTGTTATAATGCATTTCGTAGTAACTACTTTGTAAGTCAGATGCTAGAAGGAATGCAGGCAGGAGTTGGTGCTGTGATTGCTTCTGTTAGTTATGAAATGGGAGCTGGAATAATTTCGAAAAAAGATGTGGTATCTGTATTGATTATGATAGGTGCATTTATAGCAGCTTGTATTTTTAATATTAATGTAATTTTCATTGTGATTATATCTGGAATAATTGGAATTATTCGGACATGCGTTATCGGGAAGGAGAGGATGTAAATGATTTATTGGGAATTATTCCTAAGCTTTTTGCAAGTTGGTTTATTTAGTTTTGGAGGAGGATATGCGGCAATGCCGTTGATTAGAGGGCAGGTTGTAACGGTGCATCATTGGCTTAGTATGTCAGAATTTACAGATTTGATAACAATTTCCCAGATGACACCAGGACCGATTGCCGTGAATTCGGCAACATTTGTTGGAACAAAGATTGCTGGAACTCTAGGAGCGTTAGTTGCAACATTTGGATGTATTTTACCATCGTGCATTATTGTTACAGTAATTGCTAGACTGTATTTGAAATATCGGAATATGGCTGCTTTGCAAGGAATATTGAATTCTCTAAGACCAGCAGTGGTGGCGATGATTGCAGCGGCTGGCATATCAATTCTGATTACAGCTTTTTGGGGGAATACAGGAATGATATCGCTGGTTGGAACAAAATGGACTCTTGTTGTAATTTTTATGATATGTGTTGTATTATTACAGAAGGTAAAAATGAATCCAATCGGGGTTATGGCTTTGGCAGGCATTATGAAGGTTGGAATATCATTTATTGGAGGATAGGATGAAAAATATAAGCGTACTAATTAAACCGGCATCAGGTGCATGTAATATGACATGTGATTATTGCTTTTATTGTGATGAAGCTGCAAAAAGAGAACAAAAATTTTATGGAATGATGAGCGAAGAAACATTGAAGAATATGATTAGGAGAACAATGCTTCATTCGGAAGGAAGTGTAAGTTATACCTGGCAAGGTGGAGAACCAACACTTCGCGGACTAGATTTTTTTCGTAAGGCGCTTTATTTGCAAAAAAAATACAATCGAAATCACTTGCAGGTTATTAATGCATTTCAGACAAATGGTTATGGTATAACTGATGATTGGTGCATGTTTTTTAAAGAAAACAAGTTCCTTGTTGGTGTATCTGTAGATGGCCTTCCAGAAATACATGATTCGATACGGCATAATAAAATTGGAGATGGAACATTTGAACAGATTAATAAAAATATAAAATTGCTAGATAAATATAACGTAGAATATAATATTTTGACTGTAGTAACTCCAAAAGTTGCTAAGAATATAAAATCCATTTATGCATTTTATAAACAACGAGGGTGGCATTACCAACAATATATTGCTTGTCTGGATCCATATGGTGAAGAACACGGGAAAATGTCTTACTCTATCCTGCCAGAACAATATGGAAAATTTTTAGTAGAATTATTTAAATTATGGTATAAAGATTTGCAAGAAGGATGTCATCCATATATAAGACAATTTGAAAATTATGTGGGATTAGCAGCGGGATATATGGCTGAATCTTGTGAACAGCGGGGAAAATGTGGAGTTCAATATGTGGTAGAAGCAGACGGAAGTGTATATCCTTGCGATTTTTTTGTGATGGATAAATTTTATCTTGGAAATTTAAATACAGATATTATATCGAAAATAGATGAGAAGCGTAAGGAAGTGGGATTTATAGAATGCTCAGAAAGAGTGAATCAAAAATGTAAAAATTGTACATATTACAGATTGTGCAGGGGAGGGTGTATGCGAAACCGAGAACTAGGAGATAAGGAATATTTGAATTATTTTTGTGAAGGCTATCAAATCTTTTTTGAACATTGTTATGAAGAGATTCTGAAACTAGGTGATAGAGTAAATTATAGATAAAATGGGCAACGTTTAATTAATTAAAAAGGTGGAGTGAAGTTTATTCATCCCACCAGTTTGGTGTATTTATTGTGAGTAAAGACTGCTGGAATTCCTTTGGAGGGATTCCGGTAGTCTTTTTGAATACTCGGCTAAAGTATAAAGGATCATTAAATCCGGTCATTTGTGCAATGTTAGACAAACTCATGGAATTAGTAGCAATTAACTCTTTGGCTTTTTCGATACGAAGCTCTGTTAAATACTTCATGGGAGAACTCCCGATTCTTTTTTTAAATAGGTGCGAGAAATATCCTACACTTAATTTACAGTATTCAGCCATGGATTCGACATTCCAATCATCCATATACGTCTGATTTAGTTGAATTACAAGACGGTTTATAGAAAAATCATTTCCAAATGGGGAAAGAATCTGTTGATGGGATCGTGCAATTGTGGCAAGAATCTGCCAAAAATTGCTTAATACCATATCTTCAAAAAAAGGTTTTTTTAATTGTAATTCAATGATAACCTCTTGGAAAAAAGTTTTCAGTAAACTATGTTCGCCGATGTAACAATTATGTAGATTGTATTTTTGGATTATTTTTTCACAATTGTAACCAGTAAAGTGAATCCAATAGATTTCAGGATGCTCCTTAAAAAAATAAGAATAGGTTTGTGCTTCCTTTGGGCGAAACAGAAGGACATTTCCGGCACTGAGAGATTTCCACTTTCCATGAATGTAATAGTGTCCGGCACCCTTATAAATATAAATTAGTTGATAGTCTACTCGTCCTGCTGCTCGATTTTGTTTATAGTCCTTTGTTTTGAAAATCTGCATACCACAACAGTTTACAGTGAGTGCTGTAGAAAGATCTTCAAATCCAGTGGCTCTTCGTTCGTTTCTAAGATGTCCTGATACATTTATCATAAAAATCTCCATTCTGCCAGCTAGAGGCGACAAAAAAACAATACAGTATGCCTTATCTATCATCATAATCAAATGTTGTTTAAAGAGCAAGCATTAGAAAAAAATGATTGAGAAAAGCAGAATTATCCATGTTAAACGCATAATTTGACATAGAAATGGCGAAAATATAGGAATATACTAGGTCAAGCAGATGAGCAAAAGCAGAATTAAGTATATTACGAAAATCAAGGAGGATAGAATATGAGAAAGCAAGTAATATTTCTGATGACTGATACAACCAGAAAAGACATGGTTGGATGTTATGGATATCCTAAAATGAAAACTCCAAATTTGGATCGCCTAGCAGAAGAAGGAATCCGATATGAAAATGCATATACATGTCAGCCAGTGTGTGGTCCGGCAAGAAGTGCAATCTTTACTGGTACATTCCCGCATACCAATGGAATGGTAACGAATAGCATTGCATTGGGTGATAATGTAAAAACAATAGGACAGAGGTTATATGATCATGGAATCCAATGTGGTTATATAGGAAAATGGCACTTGGATGGATCTGATTATTTTGGAAATGGGCGTTGTCCAGAAGGTTGGGACCCAGAATACTGGTATGACATGAAAACTTATTTAAACGAATTAACTGACGAAGAAAAAGTAAAATCCAGAAACCCTAAAGAATGTTATAAGGATGACTTTTCGGAAGAGTTTACATACGCACATCGTTGTTCTAATCGAGCAATCAAATATTTAGAAAAGCATCAAAATAATGATTTTTTCTTAAGTGTATCTTATGACGAACCGCATGGACCATCACTTTGCCCGAAACCTTATAATCATATGTATGATGGATTTAAATTTGATAGTTGTCCTAATTTTCAGGATGATCTTTCTAAAAAACCATTTATGCAAAGACTTTGGTCTGGTAAGAATTTACATGCAACAGAAGATGAAATTAATCGACCGACAGATGGATTATCACTGTTTTTAGGATGCAATTCATATGTAGATTATGAAATCGGAAGAGTATTGGATAAAATACGGGAAGTTGCACCAGATGCACTTGTAATTTTTACATCAGACCATGGAGATATGCTTGGGGCACATCGATTGTTTTCTAAAAATGCTGCAGCGTACAAAGAGGTTGCAAATATTCCGTTGATTATCAAAGGTGGAGCCAAGGGGTATGTAGAAGAAGCAATGGCATCTCATATAGACATTGCACCGACGATATTGGACTATTTTGATATTCCAATTCCTAAACTTATGGAAGGAAAGAGTATGCTTTCACAGATTGAGAATCCAGAAAAAGAAATTAACGATGTGATCTTTACGGAGTTCACAAGATATGAAATTGATCACGATGGATTTGGTGGATTACAGATTATGAGGGCTGCTATATCCAAACGGTATAAACTGGTAATTCATTTGTTGGATTCAGACGAATTTTATGATATGGAGAAAGATCCATATGAGATAAATAATTTAATTGATGATGAAAATTATGTGGAGGAGCGCAATGCGTTGCATGATAAATTAATTCAACATATGAATGATACAACCGGTTAATACAGCATATCTGAATTATCATTATAATGGAAAATATATTACAGATTTGCAGTGATTCTCCTGCTTGGCGGTGGAGTCATGGTCTTCAAAAAGAATAAAAATCTGAATACAGGTTTCTAGGGAAAGGGCACTGACCCTTTCCTTTTTTTGCAATTCAACTCATAAAAAATTGACAGTGACTGTTCTGGCAGTGAAAAGTAGAACAATAGCATTTGAAACATTGAGCTGCAATGGTGAACAGGTAACGATTGAAAATGATCTGGATAATGAACAGCAGACACTTCACTTCCCAATCCTCAGCACAACAGCAAAAGGAAAAGTAGTGATGCGTCGGTAAGTGATTTCTTTAAGAGCATCACCAAGGATAAGAGTACAGGCTTTCTGAATGAATGGAATGCAAAGAGAAATCGAAGGGAGCGTATTTATATTTCCTATGATTCTACGAATAAGAACTGTCAGGCCGGAGAGATTGAACTGGCTGAATTCGGTCATGCCAAGACAGATATCGGTTCAGCTATCATCAACTATTCGGTTGGATATGATCTTAAGAATAAAGAACCACTCTTTTATGAAGCCTATCCTGGAAGTATTAACGACGTATCACAGCTTAGGACCATGCTTGGTAAAATCACTGGGTATGGCTATAAAAAAATCGGTTTCATTTTGGACAGGGGATATTTCAGCCGTGGAAATATACGCTATTTAGACGAATGTGGTTATAGTTTTGTGATCATGGCTAAAGGCATGTCTTCTTTCATAAGTGATTTGATCTTAGAGAACAAAGGAACGTTCGAAAATAACTATTTGATGGTTTTACGGATATATTTTTTGGATCAATGATTGACAAAACACACAGTAAAATGGGAAAAGCGAAACCCTGGATGCTATATGGATATATTGGTTGTGCCATTACGCTGGTCTGCTGTTTTGCAGTACCAGTCAGCTTGGGAACAACGGCTAAATATGCATGGTTCTTTATCTCTTACACACTGTTAAATGGTGTGTTTTATACAGCAAACAATATTGCTTATTCAGCACTTACGTCACTGATTACAAAGAACAGCAAAGAGCGTGTGCAGATGGGATCTTACCGTTTTATTTTTGCGTTTTCAACAAGTCTTCTGATTCAGGCAATTACAGTTGGATTTGTAGATAAATGTGGTGGAGATGCTGCAGCATGGAGAACGGTTGCTATTATCTATGCAATCATTGGTCTTGTCATAAATACGATTTCAGCACTTTCTGTTAAGGAACTTCCTGAGGAAGAACTTAACGAAGGAGAAGTAAAGGATGATAATGAAAAGTACGGAATGGTACAGGCATTCAAGCTTCTTGTTAAAAACAAATATTACATGATGATTTGTGGAACATATATTTTACAGCAGTTATATGGTGCCATGATTGGAGCTGGCATTTATTACATGACATGGGTACTGAAAAATAAGAATTTGTTTGGACAATTTGCATGGGCAGTAAATATTCCACTGATCATTGCCCTGATTTTCACACCGACATTAGTTGGTAAGTGGAAAGGTATGTATAAACTGAACTTAAGAGGTTATGTCTTAGCAGTCATCGGTAGAGCACTTGTTGTTGTTGCAGGATATATGGGCAGTGTTCCGCTGATGATGGCATTTACAGCTCTTGCAGCCTTAGGTCAGGGACCATGGCAGGGAGATATGAATGCAGTTATCGCATCCTGCTCTGAGTACACTTATCTTACACAGGGAAAGAGAATTGACGGAACGATGTACTCTTGTACTTCTCTTGGCGTAAAAATCGGTGGAGGTATTGGAACCGCTGTTGTTGGATGGCTGCTTGAGTTCAGTGGATATATCGGAACAAATGCAACTCAGCCGCAGTCTGCACTTGATATGATGCAGTTTATGTATCTTTGGCTTCCGTTAATCTTTGATGTATTGATTATGTTTGTACTTTCAAGAATGAATGTAGAAGATGCAAATAAAAAACTGAAAGCAGAAAAAGGAATTGCTGCAGATGAAGTAACAGATGCATCAGACATAAATTAGAATTGACAGGAGAAAGCGTTGTCTGGTCATTGCTCGATGAGACAGTGCTTTTTCTATATATAAAGTGATTGAACTGTATTTTGAAAATAAAAAAGGACCACTTCATTTTTGTGAAATGGTCTTAAGAAAATATTCAGTTTTCACAAAATAGTCCTTTTAGTATTTATACATGGTAAGGATGCTCAAAATATTCAATGTAGAATACTAAAAGGTCATTCAGATATTTTTTTAGGTTGCTCATTTGCAATTCCTCCTTTCCTTATTTACAAGTTGATTATAAGATAGGTGTAAAAGGATTGCTTGCCAAATCGAAAGAAGATATAGACAAATGTTGCAAAGGGGAGTATTTCATGCAGTTAAAATATGTTGACACAAAAGAGGAGATCATAGCAATAAATAGAAAGTCAAAACATATTGAACCACATCTTCATAATGCACTGGAGATCGTTTGTGTAACAAGTGGAGCATTAGAACTTGGTGTCGGACAGGAACTATACCATATGGAAAAAGGAGATATAGGCTTTGTATTTCCAGATGTTATTCATCACTATCAGGTACTGACACCCGGTGTAAATAAAGCGACTTATCTGATGGCATCGCCATTTACGATAGCCAAATTTGCAGATATCATGCAATCCATGGCTCCTGAATACCCAATCATCAAAGCGGAAAAGGTTGAACCGGAGGTATATAGGGTTATAAATGCAATTTTAGAGACAGAACAGTCGGATATTACTGTTGCACAGGCATATCTTCAAATTGTGTTGGCACGCTGCATAGGAAAATTAAATTTGGTAGAAAAGAGTAATGTGGGGAGCAACGATCTTATTTACCAGACAGTTTCCTATATATCAGCAAATTTTAAGAAGAAATTTTCGCTGGAAGAGATGGCAAAAGATCTGGGGGTGAGCAAATATGTTTTATCCAGACTCTTTTCCAAAACATTCCATAGAAACTTTAATCAATATCTTAACGATGTAAGGCTGAACTATGCATGCCAGCGTTTGGAAAATACGAGTGATTCTATTACAAACATTTGTCTGGATAGTGGATTTGAAAGTCAGAGAACATTTAACCGAGTATTTAAAGAAAGATATAAAATATCACCGAGTGATTATCGGAGTACTTGTGTGAAAGAGATGTTGTCATAACATATAGATTAATAAATTCAATAAAAATCTGATTATCAGTCTGAAATAAGTATCTCTGGGTGTTATTTATAATATGGGGTAGTGGTTAATTATTATGTCATGTATGAATGGGGAAGAAACAAACGGAGAACTACTTCAGAAAAAGAAGTAAATACAGCAGTTAAGGGCTTCGGAAGTAGAAGAACAGTTCGAGTATATGTATCGGCTGTTCTTTTTTTATTTTTTGGCGTTAAAACGGTAATGTTTTCTTGTGTACAGTAGAGTGCTATAGTATAATAAAACCAGTTTTTTGCATAAGTATTAAAGCTATAATATGGAAATCGGCAAACCAGATGAAAGTCTGGGACGCAAAGCTACAGGGCCTGTAAAATGGCAGCCAGTTGCATGAAATGAGGTACACTGTCTGTTTGGCAGTGCTTTTTTATGGTAGAGCACTTGAATAAGTAATACAGAAGCTGTTTGGAAAAATATTGTGAAAAATAGCGGGGAGGTTATTGATAATTAATGAATGTAAAATTAAAATCTGCAAGCAAGCAACTGTAGCCTAGAGGAGGGGAGAAAGATGAAGAAGTGCAAATTAGTACAGAATATAATGAATTTCAAATTTTGTTACATTATATTTTGCACAATTATATGTTTTATTGTTTTAGCCGTTCCTACATTTGCCAAAGAAAACTCTGACAATGTTATCCGGGTAGGATCTTTTGAAGAAACTTATAATACCGTCAATGAAAAGGGAGAAAGAAGCGGCTATGGTTATGAGTATCTTCAAGATATTGCAGGTTATGCAGGTTGGACATATAAATACATAACAAGTGATTGGAAAAACTGCTTTACACAGTTGGAAAATGGAGAGATTGACATTCTTGGTGGTATTTCCTATACAGACGAACGTGCTGAAAATATGCTTTTTTCCGATATGCCTATGGGGGAAGAGAAATATTACATCTATACGGATGCATCCAATATGGATCTTACAGCAGGAAATTTGGATTCTTTTGAGGGAAAAAATATTGGTGTGTTTAAAGATAATATAACGGAGGATGTGCTTAACGAATGGGAGTTAAAGTATGGTCTGCATACGCAGCATGTCAATGTTTCTAATACCGCAGAAGTTATGGACAAATTGTCGAAACATGAAATTGACTGCTTCGTTTCGGTAGAAGAACCCCGTTGGGAAGAATTGGAGATTTCGCCGATTACAAGTATTGGAGAGACAGAAATCTATTTCGCTATAAATCCAGAACGTCCGGATATCAAAGAAGCACTGGATAGTGCTATGCGAAGAATCAAGGATGACAACCCATTTTACACAGATGATCTCTACAGGCGTTATCTTTCTGCACAGAGCAGTTCATTTCTTTCAAAAGAAGAAAGGGAGTGGATCGGGCAGCATGGTGCAATCCGGATAGGGTATCTGAATCAGGATGGAGGTATCAGCAGTGTAGATCCATCAACAGGTAAACTGACAGGTGTTATCACAGATTATGTGGATCTTGCAGAAAATTGTCTGCAAGGTCAGACTCTGGAATTTGAACTAAATGGATATGATACAAGAAGTGAACTGCTTCAGGCATTGCAGGATGGAAATATAGACCTGATTTTTCATGCAAACCAGAATCCATACTTCGCAGAAACAAATGGATTTGCTTTGTCGGATACGCTATTGACTCTCAATATGGCAGCAATTACGGCAAAGGATTCTTTTGATGAAAATAAAGAGAATACAGTTGCCGTTGAAAAAGATAATTTTTCATTGAAGGCATATCTTTCATACAATTATCCAAAATGGGAGATTATAGAATATGGGACATCAGATGCAGCAGTAAAAGCGATGCAGAAAGGGGAGGCAGATTGCATTGTAAGCAATTCAGGTACTGTTTCTGACTATTTGAAAAATAATAAGCTTCATAGTGTTTTCCTGACAAAAGAAGCCGATGTTTCATTTGCTGTTCGGCAGGGAGAACCGGTTTTTTTGTCCATTCTGAATAAAACACTGACATCTATGCCTGCAGCTCAATTCTCGGGGGCAGTAGTTTCGTATAATGCTTCTTCACGAAAAGTTACAGCGAAGGATTTTATTCAGGACAATTTACTGGCTGTCTCACTCATAGTTGGAATCTCTATTTTTGTTGTTCTGTGTATAATTCTTGATTCTTTGAAAAAATCAAAACGTGCGGAAGAAAAATCCAAGAAGTCTGCTGAGCAAGCATTGAAGCTGAATCAGGAGCTTGAAGAAAAACAGCAGGAATTACAAAATGCACTTGTAGAAGCACAGAGTGCCAATAAGGCTAAGACTTCCTTTTTAAATAACATGTCTCATGACATCAGGACACCGATCAATGGTATTATGGGCATGCTTACAATTCTTGAAAAAAGCGGAAGTGATGGTGAGCGGGCAAAAGATTGCCTGAATAAAATAAATGAGTCTTCGAAACTGCTATTATCATTGGTAAATGATGTTTTGGATATGGCAAAGTTAGAATCGGATACCGTGGTTTTTAGTGATGAATCCATCAATCTGGATCAGGTATGTCAGGAAATCACGGAGTCACTATCTTTTCAGGCAGAAGAAAAAGGACTTCATGTTATAGGAGAACATGATGATTACAGTGGTATATATGTTTGGAGCAATGCAGTTCATCTGAAAAAAGTATTGATGAATCTGTTTACAAACAGTATGAAGTACAATAAGGTGAATGGTTCTATTTACATGAGTATGAGAACGATTGAAAGATCAGAAGATTACATGACATGTGAATTTAAAATAAAAGATAATGGAATTGGAATGTCAGAAGAATTTATAAAAAATGAATTGTTTACTCCATTTGTACAGGCAGATAATTCCCCACGTTCTGATTATAATGGGACAGGTCTGGGAATGCCTATTGTGAAACAACTTGTAGAAAAGATGGGCGGAACCATAACAGTTGAAAGTAAGCTGGGTGAAGGAAGCTGTTTTACTGTAATACTTCCATTTAAAATTGATACGAATGCACGGCCGGAAGAAAAAGAAGATTTTGATGCAGATATATCAGGTGTCCGGATATTATTGGTTGAAGATAATAAGCTGAATGCGGAAATAGCAGAATTTATACTGACGGAAAATGGGGCTAAAGTAGAAACAGTGAAAAATGGGTTAGAAGCTGTTCAGCATTTTGAAGCTTCCGAACCGGGAACATACGATGTTATTTTAATGGATGTCATGATGCCGGTGATGGATGGGCTTACTGCCACAAAAACAATAAGATCCCTGGAACGGCAGGATGCAAAAACAATCCCTATTATTGCTATGACTGCAAATGCATTTAGGGAAGATGCAGAAAAGTGTATGGAAGCAGGAATGAACGCACATCTTGCAAAGCCATTAGATGATAAAACAATCAAGCAGACTATATGCGAAGAATTGAGAAGCAGTAGGGACAGGTGAAAATTTATTAAACCAGGAGGTTGACAAGGAGACGTATAGAGAAATATATTTGACAGACAGGAGATTTAATATGATTTCGAGAGCAAAGAAATATGTGGCAGTGTTACTGGTTTTTGTATGCGTGTGTATGATATTTTCTCCCCTGACTGCATATGCGGCCGAGGACAGTTCGCAGCATGAAACTGTCAAAGTCGGTTTCTTTGCCATGGATGGTTATATGACAACCAGGGAAATCCGTACTCTGAGGAATAACAGGAAAGCAAATATTCCAATCGTTGCCATGACCGCAAACGCATTCGAAGAAGATAAAAAGAAGGCATTTAAAGCAGGTATGAATGCTCATATTGCAAAACCAATTGATATAAATACAATACTTGCTGTTTTTGACCAGGTGTTTGGTGTATAGAAGTTGTTGTTTCTCAATTGGAGCATACGTAAGTAGCAAGAAGACAGGCGGCTAATAATTATAAACTGAGGAAAAGTGATATGGAAGAATACAGAGATGATAAAAAAAGTAAATTGTATTACATGGATGAAATCCTTCATAAGATTTCTTCCATGAGTCAGGCAGAGAATGAAAAACAACTGGATGACATTACGCCATCTATACTGAAGAGCGTTGGAAAATATACAGCAGCAGACAGAGCGTATATTTTTGAATGGAGTTCAGAAAAAAAAGAAAGTTTTAAAAATACATTTGAATGGTGTGCCTCGGGAATCGAACCGCAGATACAGAATCTGCAGAAAGTTCCCGTCTGCCTGATGCAGAACTGGGTGGAAACATTTATCCAGAAGAAAAATATCATCATTTATGACCTGGAAGAAATAGCAGAAGAAACCCCACAGGAATATGAAATTTTAAAGCCTCAGAATATTCATGCTCTGATTGCTGTGCCGATTTATACAAATCATAAATTTATAGGCTTCATTGGATTGGATAACCCGGATCTGAATCAGAATATGGTGTCCATGAATCTGTTATCTGATGTGGGGTGCCATATGGGAAGTGTCCGTGAAAACCTGAGAATGATGAAGGCACTTGAGGATGCACTGGAAACTGCAAATCTGAATGGAGAAATCATTGATTCCATCAGTAAATTATACTGGCTGATCTACCGAATGAATCTGGAAACAGGAACTTATGAAGAAATATCTGCCGGCAACGAGATGCATAAACTTACAGGCAAGCATGGAAAAACGGAAGAAGCTTTCCAGCATGCTATCAATACAATTGTTGATGGGGAGCATCAGGAAATGATGAAAAAGTTCCTTGATACATCGACTCTGGCTGACAGGCTGAAAGACACGGAAAGTATTGCGGTCGAATACCGGGCACAAAGTGGATCCTGGCATCTGGCAAGATTTATTGTAAAAAAACGGAACCCATCTGGTAAGGTTACAAATGTTCTGTATGTTGTCCGGCAGATTGATAAAGAAAAACAGGTTGAAATTACTTATAAGCAGGAACTGATAAAAAAGAACAGGATTTTGTCAGGACTGAGCCGTGATTATACGACAGCTTTTGTTTTGAATCTGGATACGGATGAGTATGAGTTTGTATTTAATCAGGAGACAAATCATGCTCAGAAACATGAAGAGTTCAAAGCATTTTCAGATTATGTGGATGCCTATGCTTCTGCATTTGCACTTCCGGAATTTCGTGACGTAATGCGTCGGGAACTGGACAGTAATGTGATTAAAAAGCATTTTGAAACAGAAGACGAATATCATTTTTCTTTTGAGACGTCACCAAATGCAGCAGGTTTGTCCTGTTTTCAGGCACATATTGTAAAAGAGTACGAGGAAGGCAGCCATTTTGCGTTCCTTGGTTTCCGAAGTATAGATGAGATCGTACAGAAAGAGCGTTTTTATAAAGATTCTTTGCAAAAAGTAAACCAGGAACTTAAGCATCAGCTGGACATGATCACATCTGCACTGCCGGGTGGTGTGAAAATCAGCAATGATGATCCGGAATATTCTTTTAAGTATGTTTCAGAGCATTTTGCACAGATGCTGGGATATGATACTCCGGAGGAATTGATGGAAGCTTCTGGAGGGACGATTGTTGACCTGGCGCATCCGGACGATCTGGAACATGGAATTGCACAGGCGTTGGAGCAGTATAGTAAAGCGGATCATTATGAAATCACATACCGAATGAAATGCAAAAATGGATCCTGGAAATATATTGAGGACAGGGGACACAAAATCCGCAAACCGGATGGAATGATCGAACACTGGAATCTGATTCTGGACCAAAATGAACTGGTGGAAAAAACCATTGCCCTGGAGAGCGAAAAAAAAGCAAACCAGAGTAAATCAGATTTCCTCTCCAGAATGTCCCATGATATGCGGACACCATTGAATGGAATTATCGGGCTTATGGATATCTGCATGAAGCACCCGGAGGACAGAACACTGGTGGATTCCAGCCGTCTTAAGGCAAGAGTAGCGGCAGACCATCTGTTGTCGCTGATCAATGACACACTGGAAATGAGTAAACTGGAAAATGAAGAAACAAAAATTTCGAAAGAAGATTTTTATCTGCCGGATCTGCTTCATGAGGTGGAAACCATTGCACAGATGATGGCAGATAAAGAGTGTATTACGATTCATTTTATGGATGATCCTTATTCGATTCCATATCCGAATCTTACCGGAAGCTCCCTGCGTGTAAAACAGATATTTTTAAATCTGATTACAAACAGTATTAAATACAACCGTAAAAATGGCTCAGTGGATTGCTTCTTGAAAGAAGAGAAGCAATCCGATAATAGAGTGTTGGTAGATGTGACTATAAAAGATACGGGAATCGGAATGTCAGAGGATTTCCTGAAGAATATATTTCAGCCATTTGTTCAGGCTGATCAGGGCGCCAGATCACACTATAAAGGTACCGGACTTGGAATGGCGATTGTAAAAGAGCTGCTTGATCGTATGGATGGAACCATTCAGATTGACAGTGTGGAAAATCAGGGCACTTTCATACATGTGGTCATACCTTTTGAAATAGCAGAAGAACCTGCAGTTGTACAGGAAATGTCTGAATTACCAAAGGAAAATCTGTCCGGGTGCCGTATTCTATTGGCAGAGGATAACGAGCTTAACAGGGAAATTGCGGCATTCCTTCTGAAAGATGAGGGAATTTCCGTCACAGAGGCGGATGATGGACAGCAGGCAGTGGAATGTTTCCTAAAAATGCCGGAAGGATATTACGATGCGGTTCTAATGGATATCATGATGCCTGTGATGGACGGATATCAGGCAGCCAGGGCGATTCGTGGCAGTGGAAAGAAAGATGCAGAAATGATTCCAATCATTGCCATAACAGCCAATGCTTTTGCTGAAGATAAAAGAAAGACGATGGAGGCAGGGATGGATGCACACCTGTCAAAACCTTTAAATGTACAGGAACTGATGGATACAATCCGAAAATTCTGTGCTGATAAGCAGATATGTCAGTGACCGAGAAGAGAATAACAGAGGGATAGCAGAATGAAAAAGGACAGCGAACTATATAAAAAAATAAGAGTACATTGCTATATTGTTGGATTGATTGCTTTTCTGACAGCATTGATTGTTGGCGTTTTTCTGCTTCATAATTTGGAAAAGGATGAAAAGACAACCGGAAAATATATGGCGCAGATTACTGAGAAAAGAGTCAGGGCAAGACTGGATCAGTATAGCATGCTCTCTGCTCTTTTGGGAAATTATATCAGTGCAGGAGAGAATCTGGATGAGAATACATTTTCTGAACTGGCAGAAAAGATTCCTAATGAAGATGGAGTGATAAAGGCATTTGAACTGGCACCTGAAGGGATTGTTACAGACATTTATCCGAAACAGGGAAATGAGGGGGCTTTTGGACTGGATATGCTGCAGGAACATGAACGGAAAAAGGATGCAATTCTGGCAAGGGATAGCGGGAAATATACGCTTGGAGGACCATACCAGTTAAAGCAGGGAGGGACAGGAGCATTGCTTTTTAATCCGGTTTATCAGGACAATAATTCAGAACAGGATGAGTTCTGGGGCTTTGTGATTCTGGTGATTGACTGGGATCGTTTCATTGGAGAGATAAATCTTGATTATTTAAGCGATGCAGATTTCTGTTACAGAATTTGGACATATGACAGAGGCAGCAGCGACAAGATTATTTTAGCAGAGAGCCAGGATAATATGTCGGATAATATTCTGACAGTAGAATGTGCAGTTCCCAATAACACATGGTATTTTGATATTATACCCTCAGAGGGATGGAGTCCACGTTCTTACTGGATTATGTGTATTGTCATTTCTTATGTATTCTCATTATTGATTGCTACAGTATTTTATTTAATATCCAGTAAAAAACACAGGGAAAGACAATATGAAGCAGAACTGGAAAAAGCTGCTGAGCAGGCGAAAAATGCCAATGAGGCAAAAACAAGATTTTTATTTAACATGAGTCATGATATCCGGACTCCGATGAATGCAATTGTAGGTTTTTCCGGTTTGTTGGAGAAGAATCTGCAAAATGAAAGAAAGGCAAAAGAATATCTGGAAAAGATACAGTCTTCCAGTAATCTTTTGCTGAGAATCATCAATCAGGTTCTGGAGATGGCCCGGATTGAAAGTGGTACTGCGGTATTGCAGTTAAAAGCTGAAGATATGGATGCATTATTTCACAGAGTAAATACAGTGTTTGAAGAGGATGTCAGAAAGAAGAACCTGCAGTATCATGCTGTTTTAGATGTAAGACATCATTATGTTGTCTGTGATCAGACAAAGTTACAGGAGATCATGCTGAATATTATCAGTAATGCTATAAAGTATACCCCGGAGGGACATTCAATCTATGTAGAAGTACATGAGGCGGTATCAGAGAATCCTTCAAAGATACGCTATATTTTTTCATGTGAAGATACGGGCATTGGTATGAGTGAAGAATATCTTCCACATATCTATGAAGAATTTTCCAGAGAACATAGTACCACAGAAAACAAAGTGCCGGGAACCGGGTTGGGACTTCCTATTATCAAATCTATGATAGAGCTGATGGGTGGAAGTATTCAGGTAGAAAGCAGACAGGGTATTGGAACAAAATTTACGATAGATCTTTCTTTTGACATAGCATTGAAAGAAGAGGTATATGGAAGTGAGGATACTATAGAGTCATCTGCAATTCATACAATAAAAGGGAAAAGAATTCTCCTTGTAGAAGATAATGAGCTGAATGCGGAAATAGCAAAGACAGTTCTCGAAGATGTCGGAGCGTTAATTACCAGAGCGGAGAATGGACAGCAGGCACTGGAACTATTTAAAGAGAAACCGGCAGGAACATTTGATGTAATTTTGATGGATCTGATGATGCCTGTTATGGATGGATATACAGCTACGAGAAAAATCAGGGAATTAGAACGTTCAGATGCAAAAACAGTACCGATTATAGCTATGACAGCAAATGCATTCCGGGAAGATGCTGAAAAGTGCATTGCCGTGGGTATGAACGCTCATTTGGCGAAACCTTTGGATATTGAAAAGATGAAAAAGACTATTAAAAGTATTTGTTCCTAATATAGGCGGAAATTAAGGAAATATTGAAATCCTTGTACAGAGAAAAAGATAGATTAAATAGTTATGAAAATCAAATACCAATCGACTATGCATGCGGATGGGCATTATCCTCCGATGATATGTCGTGTACAATGCAGATGTTATTGGATGATGCAGATGCTTATATGTATAAAAATAAACAGTTATGCAAGAAATATAAAGGAAACAGAAAATATGAATAAAAGACAAAAAATACTGATTGTCGATGATGCAAAGTTCAACAGGGATATATTGAAAGAATTTCTTGGAGAAACCTATGATTATCTGGAAGCTGAAAATGGAAATCAGGCAGTCCAGATTATGGAAGAGAATCCGGGAATCGATCTGATGCTTTTAGACATCAACATGCCACAGATGGATGGATTTGAAGTCCTGAAATGGATGAAACTAAGCCAATGCATTGAAGAAACTCCTGTAATTATGATATCTTCGGAAGAATCTGTTGAGACTATGCGTAAAGCATATGAGATGGGAATCACAGATTATATTACACGGCCATTTGACTCTGTTATCGTAAAAAAGAGAGTTCAAAATACTTTGGGGCTATATGCAAATCAAAAGCGCCTGATCAATGTGGTCGTTGATCAGGTTTATGAAAAAGAAGAAAATAATAATATTATGATCAGGATTCTGAGCAATGTATTAGGATCACGCAACAGTGAGAGTAGCGAACATATTTTACATATCCGTACTGCGACGGAAATGATGCTGAGGCAACTGGTAAAAACAACGGATGCATATCATCTGACGGAGACTGATATTGCTATAATTACAACTGCATCTTCGCTTCATGATATTGGTAAAATACGCATTCCGGAAGAAATACTGAATAAACCCGGAAGACTGACCGATGAAGAATTTAAAATTATGAAAACCCATAGTGAGATTGGAGCATCCATGATCCGGGACATGCATTTTTTGCAAAATCATCCACTGGTGCATACCGCATGGGAAATCTGCAGATGGCATCATGAAAGATGGGATGGAAATGGATATCCGGATGGCCTGAAAGGAGAAGAAATACCAATCTCTGCACAGGTGGTGTCTATTGTGGATGTTTATGATGCTCTTACCAGTGAAAGATGTTATAAGAAAGCATTTGATCATGATACGGCAATCAAGATGATCCTGGACGGGCAATGCGGACAGTTTAATCCGATCCTTCTCAAGTGTTTGGAAGAATTGAGCCTTCAGTTTTCAAAAATGCTCAGCAAAGAGATGGATAGTAATAAATATTATTATGAGGCGCAGAGACTTTCGAATGAAATACTCAGTGAAAAATCTTTGCCGAACAAAAACTATTCGCAGAATGTCGTTAAAATTATGCAGGAAAAGATAGATTTTTTCAGATCGCACAGTGGCAAAAATTCTATCGAGTATAATGCAATTTCAGGGCAGCTAATCATAATAAACGAGGAGCAACAGATACTTTGTCAGAGAGATGATCCTAAATTTGATATATTCAATGTGTTCGAAGTGAGCATGGAAGACATTCAACACATTAGATTTTTGTTAAATCAGACATCTGTACAAAATAATGAAATCACATTGCAGATAAAAGCGAAGGTGAAGAACGACAGTCAGATGTATCATCTGAAACTGCATACGTTGTGGTCGCCTTTAAAGAAAGATGGATATATAGGAATTGTTGGATATTTTGACACTGTAAAATAGAAAAATGCAAAGCAGTGGAGGGAATGCGGCATATTCTGTTATGGCAAACCTTTGTTTTATAGGAAAGAATAAAATGAAAATGAATAAATCAGTATTGCAAGGGATCGTTAACAGCGGGAAGGTTAAGGATTTTGAAAATTTCCTGAGGGAAAATGGAATTGAATATAATTGGTATGACTGTGAGGTTGATGGTAAAAAGGCTATATATTGTCATTTTGATAATAAAGATGCGGAATTGTATTCCATTTGAAAAATAGTATGAAATGCGGGAATATAGAAGGAAGTTATGAATAGCTGGCTTCTTACTATGTAAAGAAGTAAAGAAGCACTGCTTTTGATTGCCATGCATTTGAAAGAAGCTGCCACTGGCAGCTTCTCTTGCGTTTTTACAGAAAATCCTGACAAGATACCAGAAGATCAATCTTCTTCCACTGTGTCTCTTCATCAATACAGTTGCCCTCTTCAACGGAAGCAAAGCCACATTGCGGAGAAAGTGCGATCTGCTCTCCGACTACGGAGCGGGCTTCGGCATAACGTTTTTTAAGAAAATCATGATCTTCCAGAAGCGGGTTCTTGGTAGAGATTAATCCTGCGACAAAGATAGCATCCTTATCTTTCAGGACAGACCATGGAGCAAAGGAACCGGAACGGGCATCGTCGTATTCTACGAAGAATGCGTCATACGGAATTTCAGCGATTACCGGGGCAACGGAATCGTAAAATCCATGGAACAGTGGATTTCCCTTGAAGTTTCCTTTACAGAAATGTGTTGCAATAAAGAAATCTTCCGGTTTGTGTTCTAGAGCTTTTGTTGATACAAGCTGGAACCAGTTCAGAATCTGTCCTTTTGTATATCCAAGAGCAGTTATCTTTTTCTGGAAGTTCTCATCGATGAGATAAGTCCATGATGTATCATCAATCTGAAGATAACGGCAGCCATGGTCATAGAAATCTAAAATTGCATCCTGATAAGCTTTTGCAATATCATCGATCAGTGCATGGATCTCTATTCCGTAATAAGGTGTCTCTTTATTACCAAGCTGAAGGAAGTGATCAATCAGGATCATATTCGGACCGGAAATACATTTTTTAGCCGTAATACCGTCATATTTTTGTGCCAGAGAATGAAGATAGTCCCACGCACGAAGCTCCGGGTGTGCCTTGGTCTTATCATAGAAGAACTTACCGGTAACGGTTCCAAGCTCAATTTCATTACTGGTTCCATTGATTTCTTTTGTGAAATGAATGGTATCGAATCCATCAAATTCTTTGAGCCAGTCCAAATGCCACCACCTGCGGCGGAATTCTCCGTCTGTTACATATTTCAAACCGTGTGCCACTTCCTTTTCTACCAGTGATGCGATTGCAAGATCTTCGGCTTGTGTTAATTCTTCTTTTGAAATCTTACCGTCTTTATAAGCTTTACGTGCTTCTTTAATTTCTGCAGGCCGTAAAAAAGAACCTACGATGTCATAAGTTAATGTGTCTTTTATCATATGAAAACCTCCGATTTTTTGATTATTTGTCTTTGCTTAGTTGATGATTTTATTATGCCAGATGTAATAGTTTTTGCATAATACTTAAAATTGTGGGTTTGGTATAGGTTTAAACTATATCATATGAAAAAGAAGATCAAAATTGCTGTTTGTGGATATTTAAAAATTTTTATTATCTTAAAAAGTGTATAATATAAATATGACATGTGTTACATTAGAGTTGAAATCACAGGAGAAAAAGGAAATCGAATATGAACAGCAGAAAAAAAGTCTTATGGAAGATATTCATTTCAACATTATATTTAAGGGCATTTACATTCGGCGGTGGCTACGTGATCGTAAGTTTTATGAAGAAGAAATTCGTAGATGAGCTTCACTGGATCGAAGAGAAAGAAATGCTGGATTTGGTTGCGATCGTATTCACTGGGTCAGACCCTATTAAGGGTACAGTGCGGAAAAGGGTATGTGGAGATGTGAAAGTCTTGCATACTTTTTTCTTGTGCGTTGAACATATATGATTTATTCTAAATAATAGTTAAGCAAATTTCAGTTTTTGAAACTGAGACATCGGGACTTTACAGGGAGGTTATTACATGAAGAAATTAGTATCAGTATCAATAAAAACGATTATCTTTTTTGTTGGTTGGGCAATATGTGTATCAGTTATACCTATACCGAATACAGCTAGTGCGGTAATCTGGAGATTTTGGGCAGAATTAATACCGCTTGTATCTATTATTGCGCTAACGCTTATCTTTTGGCTGATAGATAAAAGAAAGACACGCTTACATTTGACTGGAAAACTGGTTAATAATATCATATTAGGATGTGTAACAGGAGCAGTTTGGTTAGGCGTATCTGTTGGAATATTAGCTATAATAGGAGTTGTACATATAGATGGTAGAAATCAAATCTCTATGCTATGGTTGTGGATGATATCGGCTTTTCTCAATACTGTTATGCAAGAAATGTTGGTTCGTGGTTATTTATATCAGATGTTAAAAAGCAACTGCAATATAGGTATTGCTGTTATTGTATCTACTGGCTTATTTACATTTGCACATGGTGGTGCTTTTGAGGCGGGAATTCTTCCAGTGCTTAATGTCATAACAATGAGTCTTTTTGTGACGGCAGTTTTGGAATATACAGATTCCTTAATTGCTCCGATTGTAATTCATTTTTTATGGAATGGTGTTGGTGCAATTATTTTGGGAGGAGTATCTTTGGCAGAAGATTATCCACATTTATTTAACATGGTAATTAGTGGTAATTCAATTCTGTCTGGTGGTAGTTGTAAAATTGAAGGTAGCATAATTGTACTTCTTATGAATTTGATTTTTATGGTTGGATTTATAATGGCAAATAAGAAAAATGGTAAAATATATAAATCCTAATTTACTTTGGAGAAGAGAATGAATAAAGGAAGTTGTAAGCAGGAAACAAGTCTGACACAACTTTGTGATAAAATTATTACCATATGTAAAAGATAAGAAAACGATAAGGAGAAAGAAAATAAATGATCTCTGTATTGGTTATAGAAGATGATACCCAGATTAGCCGTCTGATCGAGTCAACGCTGACCGCAGAAGGCTATCACTGTGAATGTGCACTTGATGGGCAGATCGGAGCTGACTGTATTGAGGAAAAAGTATATGATTTGATTCTTCTGGATTTGATGCTGCCCCAAATTAGCGGCTACGAACTGCTGGAATATATCGTAACTGTCGGAACACCGGTCATCATTATTTCTGCTATGGGACAGGTCAAAGACCGCATCCGGGGACTTCGTATGGGTGCGGATGATTATTTAAGTAAGCCGTTTCAGATTGGAGAGCTTTTGGCACGTGTAGAGACGGTACTTCGCCGTACAAAGCGGATACAGGATAAGATTACGATAGATGATGTGACGCTTGATCCGGTATCCCGCCAGGTATTTAAAGATGGGCATCAGATCAATCTGACTGTGAAAGAATTTGATCTTCTGATGGAGTTGGTTGGGAACAAAAATGTGGCTTTGAGCCGTGCCAGACTGTACGAAGCAGTCTGGGAGGAAGAATACAGTGGTGAGACCAGAACGCTGGATTCTCATATCCAGCGTCTGCGTAAAAAACTGGATTGGAATGACCGGATTGTGACAGTATTTCGCATCGGATACCGGCTGGAGGTTCATCAGTGAAATTTTTCTATAAGATATTTTTAAGCATGCTGCTGGTGCTGACGGTATCTTTGGCAACCATAGAGTACCTGACGGTATCGTACAGTCTGGAGCATGCATTGCAGCGGGAAGAAAATACCGCACTCTCCCAACATCAGATGGCCAAATATTCGATCCAGACAGTGCTACTTGGCATTACGGACGATTACACAACGTCCAATATGGAAAATATCGCAAAATCGGCAGAAACGCCTCTTGGTGCTCAAAGTGGTTTGTTTTTTGCCAGTCAGAACAGCCAGTCAGGGAGAGATGAGACAGTGTATTATAATTCCTGTAAGATCAATCCTTCGGACAGAATACCGGCGACGGGAATACTGGAATACGAGATACGGGAAACAGAAAAAGACAGATATCTGCAGGTTAGAAGCAGTTTTACACTCGATACCAACAGCTTTGTGCTGGTTACAGAGAAAAATGTAAAAGAACTGTTTCAGGATGCGGATACACTGCGCAGGCGCTGTGAATTCTTTTACTGGTGCATTCTTGCTACCGGTTCATTTTTGGTGCTTGTGATTACCTTTACCTTAACAAAGCCATTGCACAGACTGCAAGGCACAACCCGGAGATTTGCTAAAGGAGAGTATGATGTACGAGCAGAGATCAGTAGCCGGGACGAAATAGGGGATCTGTCAAAAACATTTAATTATATGGCAAAGACGATAGAAAGCAAGATGGAAGAGCTGAAGGATGCGGTCAGAAGACAGGAGGAGTTTACAGCAAACTTTGCCCATGAGCTGAAAACACCGATGACGTCAATCATAGGATATGCCGATACGTTGTATCAGAAGACTCTGTCGCCGGAGGAAGTACATCAACTGGCCGGAATCATTATGAATGAAGGCATGCGTCTGGAGGCGCTTTCCTTTAAGCTGATGGAGCTTGTTACGCTGTCGCAATCTAATTTTCAGCTGGAAGAAGCCAGGATTGATGAGGTTATTGCAGATGCTGTGGAAACGATCCAACCGACAGCAGAAAAAAGAAATGTTCGGGTGCAGCTTCAGACAGAATCAGCCTGGGTACGTCTGGAATATGATCTTTTTAAGACACTTTTATTGAATCTGATGGATAATGCCTTAAAATCGGGTACGGACCGGATAAATATACAGGGAAGCTGTGAAAAAGAACAGTATATGATTTCCATTCGTGATTACGGACGGGGAATCCCGAAAGAAGATCTGCAAAAGATCACTGAGGCTTTTTATATGGTGGACAAATCACGCTCGCGGAAGGAACACGGCGCAGGTCTTGGCCTTGCACTGGCAGTAAAAATCGCAAAGCTGCATCAGACAGAGCTTGTTTATGAGAGTGTGGCCGGACAGGGAACCTGTGTATCGTTTATGTTAGCAAAGGAGGCGGATGATGAAGAAGAGGAGGATTAAAGTACGGTATATCCTTCTTACCGTGACACTGGCGTTTTTGATTGCACTGACGGGAATGTTCGTCCCCAAGCTTCTTCTGAATACAAAGGCAAAGAAACTGGCAACTGCCACAGGGAGAATGGATAATGGAGATGTATCGCCATATACCTATACGATGGATACAAAGACCCGGATTGCCAGAGTAGAAAAGCTGGTAGAGCAGATATTTATAAGTGGTGCAGATATGTATATAAACGTACGTGATCCTCTTGACACGGAGCTTTCCTGCGAACAGGCTCAGAGGACGATAAAGAAATTTCTGATAGCATATGCGGATATGCTGGAAGAATACGGACTTTTGAGTACGGTGGAGCGTAATGATACGGACGCGCCGGTGTTCGGTTCAGGAAATGATGGGAATCTGCAGTATCAGGACAGGCTGACAGAAAGTGGGGACGCACAGTTGGAGAGAGACTGTACCTATATTCAGATGGAGCCACCGGATTTTATGGTGTCGCCGGAGGATCAGCAATTGTCTGTATGGGTGGACTCAGGTTATATCTATGATCAGTTTGTGGAGATCACCATTGATGCTGTGACTGGGCTGCCGGTTACCGTACAGTTTGGCATAGCAGGTATAGAGCCTGATGAGACCTGGTGTGAAGCCACAGCAGCAGTGCTTGAAAAAGTATATGGAATAGATTTGAAGTTTGGAACACCCGAGATGTTGTACGAGCCTTATGCCGGAGACATGATGCGTCAGGCAGGAAAGATGGACTTTGAATATGCGTATGGTTTTTCTTGTGTAACGCAGGACAATGCGCTGCATATGGAGTATCAGTACTATAGCGAAGATACCGGGTATGCGAAAAGTAAAACCTCCCGAGATGTATATGGTGAAATATATATATGCTTTTACGGGGAATAGAGCTGTACATTTTATGGAGTCTGGTACGGCTCCACTGCGATTTGACAACTCAGACACAACTTTGCGACAGGATGGAGATAACCTCCTGCTATACTGTGGATATACGGTATAGCAGGAGGCATTTTTTATGAAAGAACCAATGACAGATGCAAGGAGAAAACAACTTTACAGGATAAAAAAACGAAAAAGAAGAAAACAATGTATAAGAGTCGCTCTTCGCATGGCAGTACTGTGTTTTCTGGTTCTGTTTGCTGTGCAGAAAACAGCAGATCTGCTTCGGGTGGATGACAGTGACAGGATGGAGGATGCAGAACAGTCATACAGTGGACAGGGAGGAAAGACACGGACAAATACGGAAAAAACATGGGGAGTATTCGGAAAAGCAGATGTGCTGACACAGGAAGACAAGCTGCATAGTATAGAAGAAAGTGATGAGTATCCTGACCAGCTTAAGGAATTGGCAGAAAAAAATAATGAGACAATAGATTTTGTCTATGATTATCCGGAAATGAAGGATAAAAAGCAAACGATTGATCTGTCACAAGAAGCCAAAAACGATACAGTACCGCTTCTATTGCAGTGGGATGAACGCTGGGGGTATATGCCGTACAGTGGAGGTCTCCTCGGCTACACCGGCTGCGGACCGACGAATCTGGCAATGGTCGTTTTGTATCTGACCGGAGATAAAACGGTTACACCGGCATCTGTAGCAGAATACGCAGAGAGTGCCGGATACAGTGTGCCGGGATCAGGTAGCAGCTGGACACTGATTAGTGAAGGTTGTGAACATTATGGGATTCATGCTGAGGAAGTGCCGATGGATGAGGACAGAATAAAGGCAAAACTGGATGAGGGATGTCTGATCATCATCAATGTAGGACCCGGAGATTTTACAGATTCCGGCCATTTTATAACGATAATCGGATATGACAGGGACGGTTTTATCATCAATGACAGCAACAGTCGCACAAACAGTAAAAAAAGATGGTCATATGAGCAGTTGAGCAGACAGATGCGGAATCTATGGGCCATGTATAACTGAAGGGAAAAGCCAGATGTTGAACAGCTTTTGAACAGTGATACTACCATATTTTTCATATAGCAGCGATTGAAACACAAGGATTTTAGAATTTAGATATTTTTCTAAATAGTTGTTGACAATTCTGCTTCGTCAGAATATATTATATTTAGAAATATTTCTAAATACTTTTGAAAGAAGTGATGCTATGGCTTTTGCAGATACTTTTAAGGCCTTGTCCGATCCTGCACGCCGAGAAATCTTACAGTTATTAAAGAATGGCCGAATGTCCGCCGGAGAAATTGGTAGTCATTTTCATATGACCGGTGCTACTGTTTCCTATCATCTAAAGATTTTGAAAAAGGCTGATCTGATATGGGAAACAAAAGAAAAGAATTTTATTTACTATGATTTGAATACTTCCGTTGTAGAAGAATTACTTCTATGGTTAAAAGACTTGAAAGGAGACGAATCTCATGATGAAAAAATATAAATGGTCTTTGTTACTTGGCAGCCTTCTTTCTTTAAGCCCAATCTTGATCGGATTGCTTTTGTGGAATCAGCTTCCGACAAAGCTCCCTACCCATTTTTCCACTGGAAATACTCCAGATGGCTGGAGCAGCAAGGCAATTACCGTTTTCGGACTTCCGCTTTTTATGTTTGCAATGATGTGGTTTTGCTTTCTTTTCACCCATGTTGATCCAAAACGCCAGAACATCAGTCCGAAGCTGATCCGGGCACTTGTGTGGTTCATGGCTGCACTTTCCCCGATTGTTGTGTGCTCTAGCTATGCTATTGCTCTTGGAATAAATGTGAATATTACTCTGCTCACTTATCTGATCATTGGACTCATGCTTTTGGTAATTGGCAATTATCTGTCAAAAACAAAACAGAACTATAGTGCTGGCATTCGGATTCCATGGACACTGTCCAGTGAAGAAAACTGGAATCGCACACACCGTGTCAGCTCCAGACTGTTTATCTTTTGTGGCCTGGCTATGATCGCCAATGGATTTCTGGACTCTAAGATACTGTTATTTTTCATCATGGCAGTGTTGATCGTTATCCCATATGCATATTCTTTTTTCTTATTTAAAAAAGGAATATGATGTACACTTTTGGAACATGCCTTTGTAGCTGCAATAAGGGCATATTATAGTATCAATTTAACGAAAGATATTGTACCGGGAAATATGTATCAGGTGATTAATGATCAGGAATATAGCCTGAATGAACAATTTCATAAGTACTGGACGAAATCTGCACTTTTTCATCCGATAGGACGAAGGCAACGTATAAATTCAGATGTTCTGATACAGGGCGTGGTATGAGTAAAGATTTTATTTCCCATGTATTTGAACCATTTGCACAAGAGGATTCCTGTGCAAGAACCAGCTATATGGGTACGGGACTCGGAATGGCGATTGCTAAACAGCTTACAGAAATGATGGAAGGCAATATTGCTGTAGAAAGTGAGTTAGATGTCGGAACAACATTTACAGTTACAATTCCATTTGAACTTGATTCTAATTATAAAGAAGCATATGCTCTGGAAAATGTTGATTTTTCAAAAAGCCTTTCCGGTCTGAAAGTGCTTTTGGTAGAAGATAATGAACTGAATATGGAAATAGCAAAATTTATTCTTGAAAATGCAGAGTTAGAATCAATAACAATGAGAAAGGAAGTACGAGATTAGACATCTATAACAAAGATACCAATATAGTGTACGATTACAAATTTGTAAAGAATCCCGGTAAGGGTCTTTCAAAAAGGCAGATTGAAAAAATAAAGAAAGAAGGCCCATTAGGATTAGGTAACGAGGATATTATAGAGATTAATCCAAATTAAATAATTTATTTAAGCTATTGCAACCAATATGTTGCAATAGCTTAGAAAAGAGGTAAATATGGGACGACCAAAAATAAATAAAACTAAAATAACAAATGATTGGCAGAAGTATTGTCCTGAATTAAGAAAATTGCGTATGCTTGATATAGATAATAGAGTAGGACCGTTAGTAATCGGCTTCTATTTACAAGTAATAGGAGACGGGACGATTTATATGCCGTTATATAAAGTGGAAAATCTATATAGCCATTATAGTGTATTACCTTCTAGTTTGGAAATAGAAGGTCGAACAATGGATATGCAGACACACGAAGCTTATAGCGAGCAAGTTGCGCAGCAATTGATTGAAAAAGCTTATATTCCGTTACAAGGTGAAGTGACATTTGAGAATATAAAAAATGGGTATGAAAGATATTTTAAAAATCCAAATAAGGGAACAATTGTGGAATATGAGGACTATGTGTATATCAGTAGTTGGACAAGAAATAAGTTATTTTTTGAGACCGCATTAAATACGGTTTATAATGAACTAAAAGCATGGCCTGAAGAAAGATATTTTGTACAGGCTGGAGGATTTCAAAATTGGATATTAGAACTGGAAAAAAAGGCGGGCAATCATGAAATATTAGAAGACAATTATAGAAAAAAAATTGCAAAATATAAAATTGAGAAATTGCCAGAAAGACCATTTTATTTTTAAATGAAATACAGAGAAAATGACAATGAATTTAAAAGAAATAGAAAAACAATTATATACCGATAAATATTTAGATGAAAAAAGTATTATATTTATGCATCAATTATTAACGAAATAGGCGGTTTCATCGGAAGTGTCAAAGGATTAGTATTACTGAGTATATATGAATATTCACTGAAGTGGTCAGACCCTATTAAGAAAAAAAGTACATAATAGCTATATGTAAATCAGGAGAGAAGGTGAAAATAATTAATATTGCTTAACAATAAATGTTTAGGCGTTTATATTTGAAACAATAAAAGAAAGGAGATGGAATATGGGAAAAAAATGCATTTACATTGTATTGTTTATTTCTACAGGAATTTACGCAATTGCAGATTATTATTGTATTTACAATTTTACATTTACCCTTCTATTTACGATATTTTTAATTTTTAATTTAGTAAATAGTGTAATATGTTTTGCAAAAAATGGCTGTGAATTTTCTATAATTGCATCTATTATTTATGTTTTTATGATAGTGCATAATCTTTTCGTTCTCGCTTTTAACTATTCCATTAGTTCAGGAGGATTTCATAGCATTTGAGGAGACCAGCTATGAAGAAAATTATATCTGGAATATTAACGCTGAGTTTGGCAATTATATTATTTGCAAATATGGAACAAAGATGTCAAAGCCGAAATCGAACGTCGTGTAAACGACTCAAATCAATAATCAATCATATGTGAATTGTCAAGGTACTCCGGCCGCAAAAATGCAGCCGGGGATTTTTATATCCATGTCTAAAATTTAAGTGCTTACAATATTTACGATACAGGGCAGCTTTTTTTTCATATTTTTCGGGACATTTTTTATCTATATGCGTCTAATCTATGTAAGAAAAATAAATCGGCCGATATAAAGGTGGTGTTAAAGTGACAAAAGAGCAATTGGGAGTACTGATTCTCGACTGCGAGAGGCAGTTATATTCTACAGCCAAGACAATCTTATACAGTGATCAGGACTGTGCTGATGCCATTCAAGATACGATTGTAAAGGCATTTTCCAAGATTCAAACATTGAAAAATGACAAATATGCAAAAACATGGCTGATTCGGATCCTGATCAATGAATGTTATACCATTTTGCGAAAATCCAGTAAACTGACTTCGTTGGATGTGATGGATGAGCAGACGAAGGCAGAAAAAATAATGATGACAAAGGAAAAGGCTGATTACAGTGAATTGTACCAGGCAATCAATGCATTAAAAGAAGAATTGCGACTTCCGGTAATTTTGTATTATATTGAGGATTTTAATATCCGGGAAATCGCACAGATTCTGGATATTACAGAAGGTGCAGTACAGAAACGACTTGCCAGGGCAAGAGGAAAACTTAGATGCAATCTGCGAGAAAGTGAGGCGGCGATATGAGGTTTGAGGATATGAAAAACAATATTCCGGAGACTCCGGAGTTTATCCATGTAATGATACAAAATGAAGTAGACAGACAGCTTCAGGGAACCACAATTATACAGATTCCGAAGAAAAGGAAGAAATGGAACGGTGCAAGAGTGGCAGCGGCAGCAATGGTCTGCGTGCTGGCAACTTCCACAGTAGCTTATGCGGGTGTGAAAATGTACCGCATGTATGTGGAAAAACAGGGCGATTACAGTGTGAAGACGGGGATAACATCAGAAAATAAATTAGAAGATCTTCCGGCGCAGATTCACGATATTGATTTCAAGACCGGATATATTCCGGATGGCATGAAATGGGTAGACGAGTCACATCTGGAATATCCGCAAAGCAAACGTATGGGTGGATTTAGTTTTGCGTCCGTACTTTTGGACAATGATGATCTGAATCAGGCACTGGAAAATAAAAATGTTGTCGAGTCCGAGGAGAGAACATTTGGCAAATACGAAGGTGTATATCTGAAATATAACAATTTAAAGACTGAAAAAGGTGCATTTGACCAAAGAATCTATCTCTTATGCCCGGATAAATACCGTGTGATCACAATCTATATCGGAGATGATGTATCGAAAGATGATGCTGTGAAAGTAGCAGAAAATCTTGAGATTACAGAAAATGACAAGATGATGGAAACAGCGAAGATGTATACCTGGAGCGATGAGATCAACCCGAACGTTGAGACCGGCGATGAAATGGTAACGTCTGTATCTGAGGATAAATTAAAGGTGTACAAGATTGGCGAAGATTTTACATTATCTGCATCAGGAGAAGATAAAGACGGAAACAATATCGTAAATGATAAAATTTCTGCCCACGTAGATTCGGTTCAGACAGCGGATAATCTGAAGTTACTTAACGGTGCAGACTTACCGGAAGAATGGGAAAATGTGATCGATTCCAACGGAAAACTTGTAAAGAATAAAGTTTCTTGTATCAAATCCGGCGATGGAGTCAATACAGTAGATCAGGTCGTAAAGACAGAAAATGTAAATCAGAAACTTGTTTATGCAACAGTCACGTATACAAATAATTCAGATCAGGAAATCAAGCACATGTTGTATATCGGAAATCTGGCATTGATTTATCATGAAAACGGGGAATACCATATTTATAATGCAATGGAACAGTCCGGTAACGGATATGACCGTGTGAGTTGGGACGGCGTGGCGCATACTGCAGAAATGACCTACAGTAGTGTGCAAGAAGATTATGGGAATGGTGGTAATTATATTTCGTCTCTGAAACCGGGCGAGAGCATTCAAGTCAACATGGCATGGATCGTCAATGAAGATAATCTGGCGGATATGTACCTGAATCTGGACGGCGAAGGCGGTGCCTATGATTTTAACGAAGGTATGCTGGAAGCAGGAGTTGTGGATATCAGAAAGTAGAAAAAAGCCGACACTTTGCGAAGAATGCAAAGTGTCGGCTTTTTTCTACTTTCTGAAGATTCATAACTTATATAAGTCGGTATGCAAGACTGAAAGGGTCAGCCCCTATTAAGAGAGATGATTGAAAGCACGAAAAATATAGTTGTATGATCCAGGTTGTAGAAAATATAAATTATAGCTATAATATGAGTAAGAAAATTTGTGAGTAAAGATAAGAAGAACGGTTGTAGGTCTATGCTAACAATGGAATCTGTAACCATAAAAGTTCCAGTAGGAATGTCGAAATATTTACTGACAATGAATCCGGAAATGGAACTTACGAGAAATATAAATTCAAGGATGGAACGATACGATGTTAAATATTTTTTTAGGAGAGATGAAGGATGCAATTTATCATCCGCCGACATACTTTGATAATGTGTATGAAGACGAATGGATTACAGATCCATTGTCGATAGAAATGATTCGTGATATAGATAAGTCAGATGTGCTGGGGGTACATTTGATAGAAAGTCCTGTTCTGGGTCCGATATCGCCGAAAGACTTGTCTGGGGGAGTTAAGACATTGATGTTAATGGCTTTTGCAGATCAAGACAAAGTATTTAATGCATCTGCATGTGGGGATAATTGTGCAAAGTGGATTTTGAAAATTGGACAAGGAAAAGACCTGACGATTAATTTAAATCATATCATGAATTTTGGAGAGGATTCATTTGAGGCAAAAATATTAAATACAGGGGAAGTAGTTCATGATATGCTGGATTTTATAAAAATTGCCGGACAATATGTATAGGGGATAGGCATGAAGGGAAAACATAAAGTTGTTATAAAAAATAACAGATTGCATTATGAATTTGAAATAAAAAGGAATATTACAATTATAAAAGGTGACAGTGCAACGGGAAAAACAACGTTGATTAATATGATCCGTCAGTTTACCAACCTTGGGAATTCCAGTGGGATAGAGTTAGTGTGTGATGTGCCATGCAGAGTATTGGAAGGAATTGACTGGCAGATCATTTTACACAATATTTCAGGAAATATTATATTTATAGATGAAGAAAATGCATTCATAAAAACAGAGCAATTTGCCAAGGCTGTTCGAGAATCAGATAATTATTTTGTTTTGATTACGAGAGAAAATTTGTATAATCTGCCATATAGCGTAGAAGAAATCTACGGACTGCATTCATCTGGAAAATATCAGAATACAAAAAGAATATAAAAATGTATTTACCGGAATCATTTGAATGGATGATATTGAATGCAGGTGTGGTTCAAGAAAAAGAAATTATGGAGATTCTAAAAGAACCAGAAAAATATATAGAAAGTCAAAAATATTTTAGCTGGGAAAGATTTTTCACCAATCTATTGATAGAGAAGACTGATGGAACATATATGAAGTACCAGAAAAGTAAGCTAAATCCAGTTTATCTGCATGAAAAGAATAAAAGAATGATTCTAAGCAGTGTCAGAGAAATCCTATGAAAAAATTGTACAAATGAAGCAGATATGGCGCAAACCTCCTTTCTATGGGCGTTTGCGCAGTGTCGAAAAGGTTCGATTCCGGGACGTATGAGCTGTCTGAAACCGAAAGAAACAAGCTGGAGACAGCAATGTTTCCAACAGAATAACTGAATATCGAAGAAGTAGACTGCCGGGGAATTTAGCTCTGTTTTATGAGGAAAATATTTAAAGAAAAGCCCATAAAATCAATGATTTAGGGCTTGACATTATAGGAAGGAATGGTTATGAGTTATAAGCAATTAATGAAAAAATATATATGGCTATTATTTTGTAGTATTATAACGATGCTGGTATCTGGATATGTGTATATAAATCATTATTTTAGTTTTATTATGCTCATTGGTGTTACCTGTAGTATTGGTTCAACTATTGAATTAATATCATTAATCATTACAACACATAAAGGTAATAAGGAAGAGTAGCAAAAAAGATCAGTTATGACATGTGTTACATTAGAGTTGAAATCACAGGAGAAAAAGGAAATCGAATATGAACAGCAGAAAAAAAGTCTTATGGAAGATATTCATTTCAACATTATATTTAAGCGCATTTACATTCGGCGGTGGCTACGTGATCGTGAGTTTGATGAAGAAGAAATTCGTAGATGAGCTTCACTGGATCGAAGAGAAAGAAATGCTGGATCTGGTTGCGATCGCACAGTCTTCACCCGGGGCGATTGCGATAAACGGATCGATTGTCGTAGGATATAAGCTTGCGGGAATTACCGGTGTACTGGTATCGATCATTGGAACAATTATTCCGCCATTTGTTATTATATCGTTACTTTCGGTTTGTTATAATACATTTCGTAGTAATGAACTGGTAAGTCAGATGCTGGAAGGCATGCAGGCGGGAGTCGGAGCGGTGATTGCATCGGTGACGTATGAGATGGGAGCAGGCATAGTGAAGGAAAAGGACGGAATCTCACTGCTGATCATGGCAGGGGCATTTGTAGCATCCTGTGTATTTGAGGTAAATGTTGTGTATATTGTGATCATATGTGGATTGCTGGGGGTTTTACGCACATGTATGAACAGGAAAGGGGCAGGCAAATGATATATCTGCAGCTTTTTTTTAGTTTTTTACAGGTTGGGATGTTCAGCTTTGGCGGCGGTTATGCGGCGATGCCTTTGATACAGGGACAGGTTGTGACGGGACATCATTGGCTTAGTATGTCGGAATTTACGGATCTTATTACAATCTCCCAGATGACACCGGGACCGATCGCGGTAAATTCGGCAACCTTTGTCGGAATCAAGATTGCGGGAATACCGGGTGCGCTGGCGGCAACATTTGGATGCATTCTGCCCTCATGTATTATCGTAACTGTCATTGCAAAACTCTATTTAAAATATCGCAGTATGGAGGTACTGCAAGGCGTGCTGGGGTCTTTAAGACCTGCCGTTGTGGCGATGATCGCATCAGCAGGGATCGCAATCATGATCACGGCATTCTGGGGAAGCAGGGATCAGATCGCACTTGCGGGGACGAAGTGGAGTCTGGTAGTGATTTTTGCAGTCTGCATGATATTACTTCGGAAAGTGAAAATGAATCCAATATGGGTGATGGTTATGGCCGGAGTGATGAAAGTGGGAATGTCACTCATTTGAAATCGGGCTACCGCAATCCCACTGGCTTTAGACGGTGGGGTAAGGTAGCCGGAAGCGGAGGTTTGTGCTACACTTGCGTTATGGGAACGTGGAAATCAAAAAACAGACACAAATATTTGTTACAGTATCATATTATTTCCGTATGCAAGAGTATAGAAAGAAATTGCTGATGTCAAAACAAATATCAGATGATATAAAGCAGTTTTCTTATGAGATATGTCAAAAGCATAAAGTCATTATCAGATATATGGAGACAGATAAAGATCATATTCATTACATGATAGAAACAGAACCAACAATGTCTATCAGTAAAATAGTAAATCTGATGAAGAATTATACAACATATCATATTTGGAAAAGATATCCGGATTATCTACGAAAACATTTCTGGAAAGAACATACTTTTTGGACGGACGGATATTTTGTCTGCAGTGTAGGAAATGTTTCAGAAGAGATGTTGAGAAAATATATAGAAAATCAAGGGTAGGAAGGTGGCGACAGTGGGTGTTAAAAGCATATAAATACAGGATATATCCTAATAGCGAACAAAGAATTCAGATTGCAAAAACATTTGGCTGTTGCCGTTTTGTTTACAATCAGACATTGGCATATCGGAAAGAAATATACGAGAAAGAGAAAAAGTCAGTTAGTAAAACGGATTGTAATAATTATTGTAACAGAGAATTAAAGAAAGACTATGAATGGTTAAAAGAAATAGATAAATTTGCTCTGACCAACGCAATCTATAACATGGACGCTTCATATCAAAAATTCTTTAAGGAGCATGCAGGATATCCGAAATTCAAGAGCAAACACGATAACCATAAATCATACACAACAAACTTCACAAATGGAAATATTGCGGTAGATTTTGAGACAGGGAAGATAAAATTGCCAAAATTAAAAACGGTAAAAGCAAGGTTACACAGGGAATATAGTGGGCAGATTAAGTCAGCGACCATTTCGCAGGTTTCCAGTGGAAAATACTATGTGTCCATACTTGTAAAAACGGAGCATAAGGAACTGGCACATACAAATCATAACATAGGAATCGATTTAGGAATTAAAGATTTATGTATTACTTCCGATGGGAAGGTATATGAGAGTCTAAAAATCATAAAAAAATACGAGAAACAGCTTGTAAAGCTGCAAAGGCAACTGTCACATAAAGGAAAGAGAAGTAAGAACTATTATAAAACAAAGAAAAAGATAGCATTATGCCATGAGAAAATAAGGAATATAAGAAAAGATTATCTACATAAAGTTTCACATGAGATTATCAGCGAAAACCAAGTGATAGTTTCAGAAAATTTACAGATAAAAAACATGGTAAAAAATCATCATCTGGCAAAAGCCATAAGTGATGTATCATGGTATGAGCTGACAAGACAGTTAGAGTATAAGGCAAAATGGAATGGCAGGAAATACATCAAAATAGATACATTTTATGCTAGTAGTCAATTATGTTCTGTTTGTGGGTATCAGAATCCAGATACAAAAGATTTGTCAGTGAGGACATGGATATGTCCGAAATGCGGAGCAGAACATGACAGGGATATCAATGCTGCGAAAAATATACTGACAGAAGGATTAAGACAAATAGCATAAAGAAATATATAGGGCAGGGACTGCCCAAATTAACGCCTGTGGAGATAGTAGGTTACGAGGTCGATGAAGCAGGAAGCCCATTGGCTTAAGACAATGGGTAGTTCACTAAAGGGGAAATTACATAGGGAAAAAACAAAAAATGTGGAAAAAGCAGGAGAGGGACAAAAAAATGGGGAAAAAAACAATTGAGAAAAATGCGATCACGGAAGGCGTTATCTGGAAACAACTGTTGATCTTCTTTTTCCCAATCATGCTTGGAACGTTGATCCAGCAGTTATATACAACGGTGGATACGATCATTGTAGGCCGCTTCGTGGGAAAAGCGGCACTTGCAAGTGTCGGAGGACCGGCAGCCGTATTATCGACGATCGTTGTTACCTTCTTCAATGGTCTGGCGAATGGGGCGGCAGTTATTATCGCACAATATTATGGTGCAAAGGACAGGAAGAGCCTGCATGTGGGGGTACATACGGCATATCTGTTCTCTGTCGTGATCAGTCTGATCGTATCACTGACCGGTACAGTATTGACACCATGGCTGCTTAAAATCATGAATACACCACAGGATATGATGGCAGATTCTATAACTTATCTCAGAATTTACTTTATGGGAATTCTGTTTACGCTGGTCTACAATATGGGATCGGCAATCATGAGGGCGGTCGGAGATTCCAGAAGACCACTTCTCTATCTGTTGATCTGCTGTGTGATGAATATCATACTGGACATTGTCATGGTGGTAGGAATGAAGATGGGAATTGCGGGGGCAGCACTCGCAACGGTTATTTCACAATGTGTCAGTGCAGTTCTGGTTACCTGGTCGTTGACCAGGGCATATGATGCTATGAAATTAAAGTTCCGGGAACTCCGGATGGATACCAGAGTGTTGAGAAAAGAATTGAAAATCGGTGTTCCTGGGGCACTTCAGGCATGTGCCTACGGTGTGACGAATGTAGTGATCCAGGCATCCGTCAACAGTTTTGGTACAGATACCGCTGCAGGATGGGCAGCTTACGGAAAGCTTGATATGATCTTCTGGACAGTATCGAGCGCGCTTGGTGCGGCCGTGACCACATTCGCCGGACAGAACTACGGGGCGGGAAAGATGGACAGGGTATATAAAAGTATCCGGGTGAATGTAGTGATCTCTTATATATTTACAGGAGCTATTATTATAGTCCTGTTTGCATTCTGCGAACCGTTATACCATATGTTCACGACAGATCCAAAGGTCATCGGGATAGGAGTATATATGTTACGTTTCCTGATTCCGAGTTATCTGTTGAGTGTGCTGCTTGAGAATCTGTCTGGAGGACTGCGTGGTCTGGGAGATGTCCTCTGGCCGACCATATTTACATTCGGAGGTCTGTTCTTTGTAAGGCTTCCGTGGATCATAATTCTTACGAAGATTCATCATAAGGTGGAGATTCTGCTGATCAGTTATCCGCTGGCATGGGGGGCAACGTTACTTTGTCTGATCCCGTACTATTTCTGGCGGAAGAAAAGAAGAATGAGTACATATGGATCTCATCTTCAAAAATCATAGATTATATGTTAAAATATAGACAGTATGTTTGGAGAAAAGAGTAGCAGGAAAGGACAGAAAGAATGAGGTGTGCGATGACGGATAAGAAGGACTGTATGACAATGGAGCAGGCAGAACAGAAGATGGAGTGCCTAAGAGAAGTGTTCTCAATTGTACGCCTGGTTGATGGTGAGATGCTGGAGAAGAGAGCGGAGCACAGTGCGGATGCAGATGTAATGGAGATGTGTCAGTGCTATTCATTCTGGAATAAGGCAAAGCCGTGTGAGAATTGCATATCTATGAAATCGCTGAGAGAAAAAAAACAGGCAGCGAAGCTGGAATTTCTGGATTCGGATATTTTTCAGGTGTTTTCAAGATATGTGGAGATTGATGGAAAACCGTACGTAATGGAGATGTTGAAGAAGCTGGATGAAGACACATTGATTGATGCGGTTGGATATGGGAAGATGGTCCAGAAGCTTTCTGTTTATAATGACAAGCTTTACAGAGATGCGCTGACAGGGGCTTATAATCGGAGATACTATGAAGATGAGATTAAGCATGTAAAGGGAAAAGCAGGGGTTGCGATTCTTGATGTAGATGATTTTAAGTTATATAATGATATGCGTGGTCATCACGCAGGAGATATGGCACTGATTACAGTGGTAGAAGTAATACGGCAATATATCAGAAAGACAGATAAACTGATCAGATACGGAGGGGATGAATTTCTGCTTTTACTGCCGGAGATCGACAGTGAGAACTTTGCGCGGAAGCTGAATAAGATTAAGAAAAAAATTGCTGAAACGAGTGTCCCAGGATATGAGCGGATTAAGTTATCAGTCAGCATCGGAGGTGTGTCAGCGACAGAAGAGACAGTGGAAGAGGCTGTCCAGAGAGCGGATAAACGGATGTACCTTGCTAAAATGTATAAAAATACTGCAATGGTAGAGGGAATGGATCAGAAAATAGCGGAGGAGGATCATGATGAGCATACGGATATTCTAAAGCCACGGATTCTTATTGTAGATGATTCTAAGATCAACCGAGAACTTCTGACAGAAATTCTGCAGGATAAGTACCAGATCATAGAAGCGGAAAACGGGAACGAATGTGTGGAGAAGCTGGAGAAATATGGAAATGATATAGCATTGATACTTCTGGATATTGTGATGCCGAAGATGGATGGATTTGCAGTACTGGAATATATGAATCAGGAACAGTGGATAGATGACATTCCGGTAATTGTAATATCAGGAGAGGATTCGGAAGAATCTATCTGGAGAGCTTACGAAGCCGGTGCAGTGGATTATATTAGGCGTCCGTTTGATATGCGGATCGTATATCAACGGGTATTTAACATGATCAAATTATATGCAAAACAGCGCAGACTGGTAAAAATCCTGACAGCGCAGATAGAAGAGAGAGAAAACCTGTCACAGATTTCCGACAAGTCATAATCATTGATGAGACTTGGAGAAAATCTGCGGCAGGTTTTCTTTGTTAATAATTTCCGAGTTTATTCAGATATTTGTCAATCGTATTAAGTCTTTTTTCAATTCCTTTGGCCTTATGGCTGATGATTTCCAGCAAAGACTCTGTTACGAACTGCGGAGCGATCATAGAGTTGAAGAATGTATTACTGTCTACCGGGACTGTGAGAAGAATGTCGGCATATTGTGCAAGCAGGGAACTTGGCTTATCGGTGATCACGATTATGGAAGCTCCAGCATCGCGTGCCATCTCGGCGGTCACTTTGTCCTGAGAAGAATATCTTGGAAAACTAAATAATACCAGACAGTCGGTCTGCGAGATATTGCACATATGATCAATCGGGCTCATGGAAGTTGTGGTTGTCATGGTTACATGCGGAACCATCTGCTTTAAATACAGGAGAAAGAAATCTGCAAGACAGATATTGCCTCTCGTTGCAGCAATGTATTTGTGTTTACTGGAAACAATAAGATCCGCAGCCTTCTCAAAGGTCTCAATGGAGTTTTGGATAAATATCTCTTCAAGGTTATGAGCAGCATTCTTAAAATGCCGGTTGATGTAATCAGAAGAGTTGTCTAATTTTGCCTGCTTTGCAATCCGCTGGGATGGGATCGTGATACTGCTGGAAATGCTGAGTACTTTGTCCTGATAATCTTTCCGCAGTGCCTTCTGAAAATCCATAAAGCCGTCAAATCCGATCGTACGGCTGAAACGGATTACGGAAGACTCGCTCACCCCGAGCTTTAAAGCAATCTCCGTAGATGTCATAAAACAGGCTTCCGAAGCATTATCCAGAACATATTCCGCAATGATCCTCTGCGTCTTGGTAAGATGTGCAGAATGGAGTAATTCCTTCATATCTTTCATAATATAGTTCCTCCGAAAGTGATATTGATAATTAGATTAAAACATGAATCTTGGAAAGTTGCAAGACGGAGAGCATGAAAAAAGAAAAAAACGTGTGGATATGGGGAAAAGAAGATAGAACTTATAGATAATGATGATTTTTTCTCGTTATTTATATATCACACAAATGAAGTATACTCCAATCTTTTTGAATGAAAATCGTAAAAAAAGAAGAAAACTATGTGTATATTGCACAAAAATATGTGTGAAAATAATAACGCATATGGATAAAGTGCAAAAATAATTGTGTACAAAAAAATAATGGTATGTTATTATCAAACCAACGAACGACGAAAGAGAGGAAAAGAAATGTTACAAACAATTGAAAACGTGAATGCGGCCGTTAACAATTTCGTCTGGGGGGTTCCGGCAATGGTCTGTATCATCGGTGTAGGGCTTGTACTTTCAGCTCGTACAGGATTTATACAGTTCCGAAAATTTGGGTATGCCATTAAGAATTCTATCGGACGTATCTTCACAAAGTCAGAAGCGAAAGAAGGTAGTATCACTCCATTCCAGGCAGTGTGTACGGCGCTTGCGGCAACGGTAGGAACAGGAAATATTGCCGGAGTTGCCGGTGCGATTGCAATCGGAGGAGCAGGAGCAGTGTTCTGGATGTGGGTGTCCGCATTGCTTGGAATGTGTACGAAGTTCTCAGAAGTTACACTTGCAGTTCATTACAGAGAGAAGAATGCAGAGGGAGATTATGTTGGGGGCCCGATGTATTATATCAAGAACGGTCTTGGCAAGAAATGGTACTGGATGGCTTCGGTCTATGCGATCCTTGGAAGTTTGACAGTACTCGGAACAGGAAATGCAACACAGGTAAATACCATTACGACATCCATCGATTCAGCACTTATAAGCTACAATGTGATTGATGACGCACAGATAAGTATGGTGAATCTGGTGATCGGAATTGTGATTGCAGCACTGGTAGCGGTTGTTTTACTTGGCGGAGTAAAACGTATCGGTACCGTAACAGAGAAGCTGGTTCCATTCATGGCAGTATTCTATATCATCCTTGCAATCGGAGTAGTTGCACTGAATGCAGACAAAGTTCCACATGTATTTGAGATGATCTTTGTAGGAGCATTTAACCCGTCCGCATTTACCGGCGGTGTGGTTGGAAGCATGTTTATGACTATGAGACGTGGTGTTTCCAGAGGTATCTTCTCAAATGAAGCCGGAATCGGTACCGGATCGATCGCACATGCATGTGCAGATACAGATGAACCTGTAAAACAGGGTATGTTTGGTATCTTTGAAGTATTTGCAGATACAATCGTGATCTGTACACTGACAGCACTGGTTATCCTTTGTGGCGGCGAAGGAATCCAGTACGGCGTGGCAGCAGGTGCGGAGCTTACCATCTCAGGATTCGTAACAACGTATGGAAGCTGGGTGACGATCTTTACTGCAATTGCAATGTGCTGTTTCGCATTCTCAACGATTCTTGGATGGGGACTTTACGGAGCAAGATGTGTCGAGTTTGTATTTACAACAAAGGTTGTGAAACCATTTATGATCGTGTATGCGTTGGTCGCAATCCTTGGTGCAACAGTGGATCTTGGTATCATCTGGGGAATTGCAGATACCTGTAATGGTCTGATGTCTATCCCTAACTTGATCGCATTATTCCTGTTGTCAGGAACAGTGGCAAAACTGGTAAAAGATTACTTTGCAAAACAAGAGAAAAAGAATTAGAAAGACAAAAAAATAACTTACTAGTGAAAAAAATAACTTTTATTGCATTAACAACTTGAGTGTGTTAGTATAAGTTCAGACAGAAATGAAGAATATTCTTCAACAAAATAACAATAAGAAAAATAATCTTCACTTCAAAAAACAAACGGATTAAAATTTTTTAGGAGGTTTTTCAAAATGAAAGTAGGATGTGTAAAAGAGATTAAAAACAACGAGTTCCGTGTAGGTATGACACCTGACAATGTTAAGAGCTATGTGAACGCAGGACACGATGTTTATATCGAAAAAGGTGCCGGAGAAGGATCAGGATTCTTAGATGCCGAATATGTGGCAGCTGGGGCTAAGATGATTGATACAGCAAAAGAAGTATGGGATACTGTAGAGATGATGATCAAAGTAAAAGAGCCGCTTCCGGAAGAATATCCATTATTCCATGAAGGACTGATCCTTTATACATATCTTCACCTTGCAGCAGACAAGCCGCAGACAGATGCTCTTCTCGGAGCAAAGGTAAAAGGTGTTGCTTATGAGACACTGATCGAAAGAAACGGAAGTATTCCTCTGCTTGCTCCAATGAGCCAGATCGCAGGACGTCTGAGTATTCAGGAAGGTGCAAAATATCTTGAGAAGAGATTTGGAGGAGAAGGTGTTCTCTTAGCAGGAGTTCCTGGAACACCAAAGGCTAACATCGTAATCCTCGGAGGCGGATCTGTAGGAACAAACGCTTGTAAGATCGCTGTAGGAATGGGTGCTAATGTAACAATCATGGACATCAACCTTCAGAGACTTGCTTATCTGGATGATATCTTCGGAGCACGTATCCAGACACTTGTTTCTAATGATGCAAATATCGAAAAAGCTGTAAAAGAAGCAGACCTTGTAATTGGATGTGTTCTGATTCCAGGAAAATCAGCTCCTAAGATCTTCAAGAAAAAATATCTCAAAGAGATGAAACCAGGTGCTGTATTTGTAGACGTAGCTGTTGATCAGGGCGGATGTGGTGAGACAACAAAAGTTACATACCACGATGATCCGATCTTCATCGAAGATGGTGTTGTTCACTACTGTGTAGGAAATATGCCTGGAGCAGTTCCAAGAACATCTACAATTGCACTGACAAATGCTACACTGTCTTATGGACTGCAGATTGCAGGAAAAGGACTTGAGCAGGCATGCAAAGATAACGAAGTTATCTATTCAGCTGTAAATACATACGATGGAAAATTAACATGCAAGAACGTAGCAGACAGTTTTGACTGCTATGAATACACAGATATCAGAACTGTATGTTAATTGAATCGCTATTGTAATAAGAAGAAACTAAAACTAAATGATTGATTCCTATGAGTGGAAAATGCCGGTATCTTGGGGTGCCGGCATTTTTCTTTTGAGTTTTCTGTATTGGGCTATAAGCATGCAGTTCCCGAGATGATAGCATTGTGGAAAATGCACACAGATCTAATGATCGGAGTTATCGTATGCCCGATCACTTCCGGAGATACTGCATTCCGTAGTGCCCGTCTGGTACTGGCAGACTGGTTCAAAGTTGATCAGAATAAGATGCAGAAACGTCTGATGTTATGTGTTCCGCTTCTGGCAGTCGGAGCATTTGTTGGACATCTGGATTATGCAATCGTATGGAGATACTTCAGCTGGACAAACCAGACACTTGCTATGATCGTTCTGTGGACAGCAAGTATGTATCTGTTCCGCGAGAAGAAGAATTACTGGATCACAGCGGTACCGGCAACATTCATGAGTGCAGTTTCCATGACATATTTCTTCTGTGCAGAAGAGTGTCTGGGACTTTCTACGAAGGTTGCTTATCCGGTAGGAATTATTCTGGCAGCAGCATTCCTTGGAATCTTTATCCATGCTACAAAGAAACCAATGAAAGCATAGTTGTAAGACAGCGTAATTTGAATACATAAAAAGGCAGAATGAATTGACAGAAATGAGATGATGAAAAGATGAAACCACAAAGACTGGGTAATGTATCGATTCCGGATGAAGAATTGATAAAAGACAGAAAAGAATGTAAGAAGATCGGACCTTGCGGAATTGGAAAAAAGGCGGTGTATCTTAGCAGCTTTTATATTGACAGAAGGTATTACATACCGATCAGTTCTGTAAAAAGGATCTTCAAAAGAATCGCCATGAGTAAGGGTGGATTTACAGGAAAAGGAGTATTCGGTACATTATCCTATCTTGTGATCGTATATGAGGACGGAAAAGAAAAGCAATGTAATTTCAAACATGAAGAAGATGTGGACAGATTTGTTGCATACATAGAAGAAAAATATCCGGATATTCCGGTACACAGTCTTGAGGCTGAGCGAAAGCTGGCAGAGAAGGAAAGATGGCTGGCAGAAAAGCAAAGAGAAAGAAATGTATCGGAAGAAACAAAAAGATGTCTCGTGAAGCTGGAACAGGCAGAACAGTATCTGAAAAAGCAATCGGATATCTATATGGACTTGAGTCAGTCGGCGAAGAAAAAGCGTACTTATGACAGAAGTAATCCGGCGTATAAATGGGTAGCTCTTGCAATCGTACTGATGGGCGGTGCGGCATTCGTCTATGGTATCTATGCATTGACGACCCATGCAGGATTTGGAATGTATTTCCTTTTGTTTGGTCTGGCTGCAATCTTCTTATTTGCCGGAGCGAATGTACTTCCGACTTCGAAGAATAATAAGAATTATATTGAGAAGCGGCTGACGGAATCGATCAGTCAGATGGAAGAGTATATCAGAGTGTATCCGGATTTTCCGGTACCGGCTCACTATGCACATCCGATTGTGCTAAAGAGAATGCAGGAGATTATGAAAGAAGGGCGTGCGAGAAATATTCCGGAAGCATTGCAGGTTTTGAAAAAAGATCTGAAAGCGTTGAATTCCAGCGTAGTCGTCGAGAAAGAAGAGTATGACGAAGTGGTGGCGATCAAACCGATGTTTCTGGTGATGGATTATAAATAATTTGGCAGATAGAAAATGCGGTCGGCATATATTCTGAGATTATGAGTAAGAATATATTGCCGGCCATATTTTTGACATATCAAAGTATACAAGAGAAGATACCAGCGGGAGGTTCTTTGTAGCGCTATGTGTTTGAAAGAAGCCACCGGTGGCGGGTACTTAGATTTTAAGCTTCAATGTATATGCTAAAACCAGGAATAGTATTGCGATACATTTCACACCAATAGACACTCCGACATACCCCGGCAGCAAATATCCTTTTTGCTTTTTGCCTAATATTAAAGAAATGATATCGATTATAAGAAAGACGATTAGAACAATTGCAGCACCGAAGATCAGTAGCATAGCATCACCATTATTATGTGTCAGTGCAGTTACGACTCCAACATTTGTAATTGACATCCAACTGTAGATTATGTATATCATGCATATTAAGTTAAAAATAATATCAAAGACAACTTTTTCGTTTCTTGTTCCGTTCTTCATTTTAATGTCCCCTTTCTTTAAGAGAATTTGGTAATAGCCGGCATTCTTATCAATTTTTTGTTTCTTCTCTTTTGTTGTCTATAATATAAACCATCAAGTAACTTGAAAGTCAATAGTTTTAGAAAAAATAATTTGTAACTGTTTCTGTATTGTGGACAAATCAGAATGTTGGTATAATGAGAACATACATTCGAAATGAGAAAAGACAACTTTGTGAATGAATTTGTGAGTAAAGGAAGGAGGAGAACAGGCATGGCAGACAAAGGACAGAGAAGCTATATCGCAATCGACCTGAAATCATTTTACGCATCGGTAGAATGCAAAGAAAGAGAACTGGATCCGATGACGACCAATCTGGTAGTAGCGGACAAAAGCCGTACGGAAAAGACTATCTGTCTGGCAGTGTCTCCTTCCTTGAAATCCTACGGGATACCGGGCCGTGCCCGACTCTTCGAGGTCGTGCAGAAGGTAAAAGAAGTGAATAAAAGACGGATCTGCATGGCACCCGGAAAGAAGTTTGCAGGAACTTCCACAGATAACGAAGAATTAAAAGCACATCCGGAATTGGAACTGGCTTATATTACAGCAGTTCCGAGGATGGCATTATATATGAAATACAGTACAGAGATCTATAACATTTATCTGAAATACGTTGCACCGGAGGATATCCATGTCTATTCCATTGACGAGGTATTCATGGATGTGACCGATTACCTGAATACTTACCGGATGACGGCAAGAGAGCTGGCTGGAAAGATTATTCGAGAGATCCAGCAGGAGACGTCGATTGCGGCAACGGCCGGAATCGGAACGAATCTGTATCTGTGTAAAGTTGCCATGGATATTGTGGCGAAGCATATTGAACCGGATCAGAATGGGGTGAGGATCGCAGAACTTACAGAAATTTCTTATAGGAAGCTTTTGTGGGTGCACCAGCCGATCACGGATTTCTGGCGTGTGGGCCCGGGGTATGCGAAGAAGCTTGCGGAAGTCGGATTATTCACCATGGGAGATGTGGCAAGATGCTCGCTTGGGAAAACAGGAGATTATTATAATGAAGATCTGCTGTACCGGTTGTTTGGCATCAATGCAGAACTTCTGATCGATCATGCATGGGGATGGGAGCCTTGCACGATCACAGATGTGAAGGCGTATAAGCCTGAGAATAACAGTATGGGTGCGGGACAGGTACTGCACTGTCCATATGATTTCGAACAGACAAAGATCGTGGTAAAGGAAATGATTGACCAGCTGGCGCTGGATCTGGTAGATAAATGTCTTGTGACAGATCAGATCGTTCTGACGATCGGATATGACATCAAGAATCTGGAACAAGGAATGAAGAAAAATGTAGGAGAGATCACGACGGACTGGTATGGCAGGAAGCTGCCGAAACATGCACACGGAACCGCTAATCTGAAGCAGCATACTTCTTCATCGAGGCTGATGACACAGGCGGTTGTAAAGCTGTATAATGAAATTGTGAATCAGAATCTTCTGATCCGCAGGATTACGATGGCGGCGAATCATGTGATCAGTGAAAAAAAGGTTCGGGAAGAACAGCAGTATGAACAGATGAATCTTTTTACAGATTTTGGCACTGCAAAGAAGGAAAAAGAAGAGAAGAATGAGAAGCTGGAACGGGAAAAGAAGATGCAGAAAGCGATGCTAGATATTAAGAAAAAATATGGAAAGAATGCAATCTTAAAAGGAATGAATCTGCAGGAGGATGGAACTGCGATGGAACGGAACCGGCAGATCGGAGGACATAAAGCGTGAAAAATGATAATGTTTTGAAAGAAAATGTTACACAGGTTTCGGGAAAATTACAGAAATCGGTGATCGAAGTGCAGCAAAAGTATGGAGATATTCTGAACCTTCCGCATCATGTATCGGAGACACATCCGCCGATGCCGATAGCAGACCGAGCGGCTCAGTTTGCACCATTTGCGGCACTGACCGGCTATAAAGAAGCAATAGAAGAGACAGAGCGGCTGGCAGAGAAAAAAATCGAGAGGGAATACGAGTAAAGGCAAAAAATGGAAGAAAAATATGGTGAATCTCTTGACCTTCAAGCGGCTTGAAGGAATATAATCATCTTAACAAAGAGGGAGAAGGATGTAGATATCCGGAATGAGGGAAGGTGACAGTATGGAAAAAAGTGAAGAAAGAAACAAAATCATTTCTGAACTTCAGACAGTAATAAAAGAACAGGTTGAATTAAAAGAAAGCGAAATACCGGGAACCATTACATTTCAGGTTATGTCTGTGGATGGTGGGAATGTACCGGTGGGAGCCGGTGAAGTGCTTCTGCTTCGTTACAGTGCGACTCATCTGGAATACAGTCATGAGTTGGAAGACGAGAACCAGAAGTTTCATATGGCAGTTCATATCATTTATTGTAAAGAGCAGAAAGGTTTATTTGGTAAAGTAAAATACAAGACGATAAAACACCGCAAAGAGATCATTACAGAGGCAGACTGGAAGAATGGAAAGAAGGTGTCACTTTATGAAGATTAAAGATGTAGAAAAACAGGTTGGGATTTCCAAGGCGAATATAAGATTTTATGAAGAAGAAGGACTGATCCATCCGGCACGTAATCAGGAAAATAATTACCGGGAGTATTCAGAAACAGATGTAGAACAGCTTCAGGAAATTAAAAAGCTGCGTCTGATCGGTATTCCGGTACAGGAGATCAAAGATATCTATGAAAACAGATTGACTTTACAGGAAGCATTATCTCACAGATTAGATGAGATCGAAAAAGAAGAACGAACATTAAAAGAGACAAAATTGACCTGTCAGAAGGCATTGAAAAGTAAGCTTGACATTACATCGATCGATCAGCTTGAGATTGAGGAAGAAAAAGAAGAGTGGCAGGTACGTCTGGCAATTCTTTTGAAAGAGGATATTGTACAGAAAAAATTAAGCAGGGATGAGATGAACAATGAGATTGCATGCTTTTTTATTGCAGGAACGATCTTAAGTGTGATATCTATATGGCTGCTCCCGAAGGATTATATCGGAACACATCTTTATGTCGGGCTGATTTCACTTGCAGCTGTGGTTGGTCTGTTGATCATAGGAGCATGTTCAGCGAATATGAAAGTGCATTTGGCGTTGTTACTTTTGGGGGCGGTTGTACAGCCTGTCGGACTTTTTACAATCGGAACATTGATGGGAAGAGGATATATTGTGTGTCGTGATACGGCGGTACTGAAACAGTATGTAATCTACCTGTATGGCGGGGCATTTATTCTTGCAATTATATTGTGGATGGGCTCAAAGCTGAACCGTTATATCCTGAACAAACTCTGGATCAGTATGCTTGCAAGCCTGATCATGGCAGGAGTGATAGCGCAGATGCTGAATCAGAAGTATGGCCATTTGATGGCAACCGGTGAACTTATTGTCGGATTCCTGTGTACGGTTATTTATCTAATCGCAGTATCCGGAACATGGACACTGGCGAATGCAGACTGGGGAAAATATAACCGGTATCATGCAGTGTATACGTCGAACAAGATGATCAATGTATTCGCAACGATATTCAATGCAGCCGGATACTATAGTGGAAAGAACTGGAGGAGATAGCGGATATGAATTATATTACATTTAATGAGATGATTGAAGTGAACGGATTGCTGGAGGAGAAAGGGCTGAATTTTAAGGTTCACTTGAGAGATGCCTGTGGAAAACAGTCCTGCTGGATTGAACCGTTAGGAAATTGTGCATGCGAAGGACGGTATGAGGAGATGTATCAGGTTGTGGAGGAGTATTTTAGAAGTAAAGGGCAGAAGATAGAGTTTGATGAGACGAAGTTGAATTTTTTTGCTGTTTAATACAGTATTGTGGCTTACCCCGGTCCATGATACTGAATTCAATAGCGGAATTGTAACCTGTGTATGGCCGAAAAGTTGTGGCGGAAGCCTTGACTTTCCGGCTTTTTTTGTACACTTCCGGTATCACAGCAGTTATGGTTCCGCTGTTGAATCATTACAGCATGCGATACCCACGGAATGACCGCTTCATGTAATAAACAGCAACAAAATTTGTTTGAAAATATATTGAATAATATTTATTTATATGTTAATCTATATAAAAGCATACTTCAAAAGAAATCTAAGGTATATTGAATCATATACTATCTACATTCTAATTGCATTTCAGGAATCTATGTTTTTTATACCAATCAATTGTAAAAAGCAGGAGAGGACTGAACGTGTAAGTAAGATATCCTCCTGCACATAGGAGGAATTAAATATGGCGAGAAGAAAAAGTCAGAAGAGACGTAACAAAAAGTATCAGGTAAGCAACCGTCAGTTAAAGGCAAAACGGCCATACAAAGATACGATTTTTCGAATGTTGTATCATGATAAAGAAAATCTGCTATCATTGTATAATGCAGTGAATGGTCGGAATTATACTAATGTAGAAGATTTGCAGATTGTCACATTAGAAAATGCAATTTATATGGGAATGAAAAATGATCTGGCGTTTATTATGGATATGAATTTATATTTGTATGAGTACCAGTCGACGTATAACCCGAATATTCCGCTTAGAAATTTATTCTATATTGCGGATGAATATCAAAGATTAGTAGTTCGGAAATCTTTATATTCCACGGTAATACAAAAGATACCGACACCAAGATTTATTGTATTTGATAATGGAACGAAAAAGGTAGACGATTATAATGAATTCCGATTATCTTCAGCTTATGAGAATCCGACGGATGATCCGGATCTGGAATTAAAGGTGACTATGTTGAATGTAAATGATGGTCATAACCTAGAACTGATGGAACACTGCAGAACATTAAAGGAATATGCCAAATATGTTGCGAGGGTAAGAAAATATGTGACGCAGAATATTCCTCTGGAAGAGGCAGTTACGCGAGCGGTAGATGAATGCATAGAGGAAGGAATTCTGGCAGAATTTTTGGTGAAGAATAAGGCAGAGGTGATCAAAGTGAGCATCTATGAGTATGATAAAGAATTTGAAGAGAAAAAATTACGGAAAACGGAGTATGAAGCTGGTGTGGAGGCTGGAGTAGAAGCTGGAATTGAACTTGGAGAACGGAGTCTTCTGAAAAATCAGATTAGAAAGAAGTTGAAAAAAGGAAAGTCTATAGAACAAATTGCGGATGAATTGGAAGAAGAAGTAACTACAATTCAACGAATTATAGAAGAAATAAAAAAAGAAAAATAAGTATATGATCAGGAAGGCTGTTGCGTCTGCAATAGTCTTCTTTTACGATTCAGAGCTTTTTACCTTAAAATTCAAAAAGTAAAGGATTCGTCGATTGACGTATTTAACAAAAAATGTATATGATGTAATTAAACAAAGAAGTTCATTCGGCTTCAAAGAGTGGAAAAAGGAAGTGAATTACATGGATGCAAAAGTATTTGGAAAATTTATCATGGAGCGGAGAAAGCAGCTGGGTATGACACAGGCGGAACTGGCAGAAAAGATAAATGTAACGGATAAGGCAGTCAGCAGATGGGAAAGAGGACTTGGTTTTCCAGACATTAATACGTTAGAACCATTGGCAGATGCACTCGGGATAGAAGTGGTGGAGCTTATGAGATCGGAAATCAATACAGAAAGAAGAGAAACTGCTGTAGATCGGAAGAAGGTAGTAGAGATTATGAAATCAACGGCAGAGATATCGGAGTATCATGCGGCAAAGAAAATGAAATGGTTAATCAGTGGAATTAGCTTTGTAATGGCAGTATTAGGTGTAATGGTTACACAGTCAACAAAAGTGTTTTCTTCGATTGCATTTTATGGCTGTATCATAGGATGTACTACATGTGTGGTTCTTTTACGGCAATATTGGGAAATTCGTGAAAAAAGGGAATTTTATTTTTCACTTATCTGGTGTCTGGGGGCAGCCAGTCTGATATGGATGTTCCAGTTGTTTTCGATAAAAGCAATAAACAGTATCATGGATGTGGGGAGCATTCTTATTGGTAGTGTGATTGATTTTATATTTTTAAAAGATTTTATTGAAAGTGTAATTAAGAAAAAATATCTGCAAATGGCAGTGTGTGGAATATTTCTTCTTTCAACGACAGTAGAATATTTTCGGATTGTATTAAAGTAATAAATGCATTTATTAATTCTCGTGTTGCTTTCTTGAAAAATATAAGTTAAACTTATAATAAATAAAATTTTACAGAGAGAATGAGGAAAAGTCATGGAAAGCAACAAAGAAGAAAAGATAAAGACGGTCAGTGAAGAGAATATCTATAAGCTGAACGGCAGGGTTCCACTTAGAAAAGCCATTCCGTTTGGCTTACAGCATGTACTGGCGATGTTCGTATCGAATCTGGCTCCGGTACTGATCGTGTGTAGTGCGGCAGTACTTAGAAGTAATGGGGCGCATTTAAGTTCGGCGGAGATTACACAGTTATTGCAGTGTGCGATGTTTGTAGCCGGAATCGGAACCTGTTTACAGTTATATCCGATTGGAGTGATCGGATCAGGACTTCCGATTATTATGGGAGTCAGTTTTACGTTTCTTGGAAGTCTGTTGGTAATTGCAACGAATCCGAATCTTGGATATGAAGGTATGGTTGGTGCAGTTATTCTGGGTGGTATTTTTGAAGGTTTTGTCGGACTGAGTGCCAAGTACTGGAGAAAATATCTGACTCCGGTTGTATCGGCTTGTGTAGTTATCGCGATTGGATTATCACTTCTGCCGGTAGGTATGGATTCCTGGGGCGGCGGAAGCGGAGTGAAAGACTTCGGTTCATGGTATCATCTGGTAGTAGGTGCATTTACATTGATCGTATGTCTGGTATCCAGAGAAGTATTGAAAGGCGTATATAAGAATTTAAATGTGCTGGTCGGACTGGTATTTGGCTATGCACTTGCAATTATATTTACTGTAGCGGGAATCGCACCGATGGTTGACTTTTCCGGTATTCATAAGACGATTCAAGAGGTTGGTGTGTTCAGTATCCCGAAGCTTGTGTTCCTGACCAGTCATAAGCCGGTATTCAATCTGGGAGCATTTTTTACGATCGCAATCGTATTCCTGGTATCGGCAGCAGAGACGACAGGTGCAACGACGGCAGTCTGTACGGGAGCACTTGGACGTGATCTTAAGATGAAAGAACTTCGCGGTTCACTGGCAGTTGATGGATTTTCCAGTGCAATCTCCGGATGTTTCGGATGTCTGCCGCTGACTTCTTTCAGCCAGAATATCGGACTGGTGACGATGACACAGGTGATCAACCGTTTTACAATCCTGATGGGGGCATTGATTCTGATCCTTGCATCTTTATTCCCGCCGCTTGGAGCATTCTTCAATTCACTTCCACAGGCAGTGCTTGGCGGATGTACGGTTATGATGTTTGGATCGATCATGTATGAAGGAATCAAGATGCTGAAAGAATGCAAATTCGATGACAGAACAATGATCATCGTGTCACTGTCATTTAGTATCGGAGTTGGTCTGACACAGACATCTGGGAACTTCTTTGCAGCATTTCCAAGTGCGGTAGGAGATGTATTTAATGGAAATGCGGTGGCAGGAGTGTTTGTGGTATCGTTACTTTTGAGTCTGTTTTTGCCGAAGAAGACGAAGGTGGAGTAAGCGAGAATATAAAACAACATAGTGAATCATAGAAGAAAAGATTATCTGGAGAAAGGGAAGTATCCGGATAATCTTTTTTTGGGGCCATGCGTTTATAAGTAGTTGCCGAAAGAAGATTCTTTAGAGTTAAAAATATAAGAAAAGTTGGAAAAATCACATAATTACAAAAAAAACGGTTGGAATATTGCGTGGTAAAAATTATTGACAAACGATAATTCCTTGCTATAATAAAATTATAAATTATCGAAAAACAATAATTTTCAAACAAAGAAAGGAGGAAATATGGGAATTCGTATATGCCTGGATGAAGTCCTGAAAAAGAAGGGAATGACTTCAAAAGAATTATGCAGACAAGTCGGTATTACCGAGGCTAATCTGTCGGTACTCCGAAGCGGAAAAGCCAAAGGTATCCGTTTGCATACGATGAATCGTATCTGTTATTTCCTTCAATGTGATGTAGGTGATATTTTAAAATTTGATGGAAATCTGGATGAAGAGGAGGGTGAATAATATGAAGATGAAAAGTTTTGAAAAATTCCGGAAACCACTGACCAGTCTGATGAGATTTCTGGAAATCTTACATTGGTTCGATGGTATCGTATTACTTTGGGCGGGATCGGCTATACCTATGCACAGCGTGCACATTAACGGGGCTATATTCGGCATCAAACAGGATACCATGATGAATGCCTACGGGATGTTCTTTACACTGATTGATGCAAAGGGAAATATGCGGATGCATCTGGTATCCGTGTGGCTTCTGCTGTTGGGAGCAACATCTATATTACTGGCCCTGATTTTTCGCAACGTTCATAAAATACTGAAGTCACTGGAAGGCACAAAGGAACAACCAGAAATGGGCACACCGTTTACAGCAGAAAATGTAGAAAGAGTAAAGAAAATAGGAATTTACAGTATAGTAATGCCGACGATTCAGAATGTGGTCGTTTATATTTGCGGAGTATTGATTAAAATGAATGGACTGAAAGATATCAATTTTGAAGTGAGAGGATTCATTTTTGGAATTATTGTTTTATGTTTAGCCTATGTATTCTCTTATGGAGTAAATCTGCAGGAAGAAGTAGATGGGTTTATCTAAGATTTCTATTTGGAGAGGAGAGATGGATATGCAGAAAAGTATCAAATCATTGAAAAGAAATGGCATATTGTTATTGGCGTATGATTTATTGGTGTTATGTATTGTATTTGTAAAAAATGGAATGATAAATATGTCAGCGGAAGCGGCCACTTCTCTAATTGTATCTATTGGTTTTGGAATATTCATCAATTTACTCTGGATCGTGGATTCCAAAACCTGGATTACTGATTACGGAAAAAGGAAATGTATCTGGTCCTATTGGTGTGGCGAAATTGTACTTCTGCTGTTAGTAGTTGCTTTGGAAAATATGAATCAACTGGTTGCAACATCTGCCATATTAGGAATGATGGCGGTATATCTTATAATTGGTATATGGTGGGTGAACCGTAAGCTCTAATGTGCTAATGCTCACCACACACATCCAGAAATTCCTGCACCAGCGGCACTGGTTTCTTTCCTTTCGCCCAGATCAGAAGAATCTTGGTTACAAGATCCGGCTCATCCAATTCTTGTATACAAAGGCCATCACACAAGCTTGCCATGGACTGTGGAAAGATGGCAGTTGCAAGATTGTCCTTTGCCCAGAGCATTGCACCTCTCGGATCGTCGCAGACACAGAAGATGTCCGGATTCATATTCTGGGCATGAAAGGTATTCATGATGAGTTCTTCGTATCTTCGGTATAAGATTAATGGTCTGTGTAGAAGATCAGCGAGTTTTAAGGAAGAGGCAGTATTTTCTGGCGCAGATACCGCGATCATCGGCTCAGAACACAATTCCATATAAGACACCTCGTCAAGACGCAGTGGTGTTCTGGCAACGGAGATATCGATGATCCCGTCCAGAAGATACTGATAAAGCGAATAAGTGATCCCGTCGTGGACTTCAAAGTTCACGTCGGGATTTTTTTTTGAAAACTGGGAAATATAAGGCATGATGGTATCTACCGTTGTCGGAGTCAGGCCGATACGTAGGATACGTTTTTTACCGGTTTTTGAGACTTCCAGTTCGGTAGACTTTGCGTATTCCAGCAGGTTACCGGAGCGGTCGTAGAGAAGCTTGCCGGCTTCAGTCAGGGTAACACCCTTGCTGGTGCGGTCGAAAAGTTTTACATTTAATTCATTTTCCAGCTGGCGGATCTGATAGCTGAGCGGCGGCTGGGACATATTTAAGTGTCTTGCAGCTTCGTTGATGCTGCCGGTGGATGCAATCTCGCGGAAATATTCTAACTGTCTGAGTTCCATGTTGGATTACCTGCCTTATATATTTTTTGTATTGCAAAGCTATAAAAACAATATTATTCATATCAATGATAACGGACTATAATAAAACAGTCAAGGGACATTATGAATAAGTAGATAACAGATGATTTATTAGTTATCGGATAGAAAAAGGAATGGAGTGAAAGAAATGAAGCGTCTTGAGAAATTTCTGAGACCATACCGCAGGGAAAGTATCCTGGCACCGCTTTTTAAATTGCTGGAAGTGGTATTCGATCTTATGGTTCCGGTTGTGGTAGCTCAGATCATTGATGTGGGCGTTGCGAAGAATGACCGTGGATATATTGTGGAAATGTTCTTCGTATTACTACTCATGGCAGCAGTCGGACTGTTGTGCAGCTTTACCGCACAGTTCTTTGCTGCAAAGGCAAGTGTCGGATTTGCGACCAGTGTCAGACAGGCAATGTTCGACCATATCCAGAGACTGTCATTTACAGAACTGGATACGCTCGGAACGGATACGCTGATCACAAGACTGACGGACGATGTGAACCAGGTACAGAACGGAATTAACATGGGACTGCGTCTGTTGCTGAGAAGTCCGTTTGTCGTGATCGGTGCGATGGTGATGGCATTTACCATCAATGTGCGCTGCGCACTGATCTTTGTCGTGACAGTGCCAATCCTGTTTGTAGTTGTATTTTCCATTATGCTGATCAGTATTCCGCTGTTCAAGAAAGTACAGGCAGGACTGGACCGTGTGACAGGACTTACAAGAGAGAATCTGACAGGTGTCCGTGTCATCCGTGCGTTCTGCAGGGAAGAACAGTCGGTGGAGGAATTCGAAGAAGGAAACCGTGAGCTTACGAGACTGAATGAATTCGTAGGAAGAATTTCTGCTCTTCTGAATCCGCTCACGTATGTACTGATCAACGTGGCAACTGTGTTACTGATCGCGCGTGCCGGAGTGCAGGTGAATATCGGGAATCTGCAGCAGGGACAGGTGGTAGCACTGTATAACTATATGGCACAGATCATTGTAGAGCTGATCAAATTAGCCTCTCTGATCATTACGTTGAATAAATCAATGGCTTGTGCAGACCGTGTGGCCGGTATCCTGGATGTGAAGTCCAGTATGGAATACAAAGCAGTGGCTGGAAATGATAAAGCTGATGATAATATGGCTGTTGAGTTCAATCACGTCACCTTCACCTACGAAGGTGCCGGAGCATCCAGCTTATCAGACATCACCTTCCGGGCGAAGAAAGGACAGACGATTGGAATCATCGGAGGAACCGGAAGTGGTAAGAGTACACTGGTCAGCCTGATTCCGAGATTCTATGATCCACAGGAAGGTACGGTAAAGGTAAATGGCATCAATGCAAAGGACTATCCGCAGGGAGAACTTTGCCGTGAGATCGGAGTGGTTCAGCAGCGTTCCATCCTGTTCAAAGGAAGTATCCGTGATAATCTAAAGTGGGGCAATGATCAGGCTTCAGATGAAGATTTGTGGAAAGCGATCACAATCGCTCAGGCAAAAGATGTTGTAGAAGCTAAGCCTGGAAAGCTTGATTTTGAAGTGGAACAGAACGGACGCAACCTGTCCGGAGGACAGAAACAGCGTCTTACGATCGCGCGTGCACTGGTCAGCAAGCCGGATATCCTGATACTGGATGACAGTTTAAGTGCACTGGATTTTGCGACAGACGCAGCGCTTCGTAAAGCAATCGGTGAACTGGAAGGCAATGTGACAACATTCCTGGTATCCCAGAGAATTTCCGGCATCCGGCAGGCGGACAAGATCCTGGTTATGGACGACGGTGAACTGGCAGGTCAGGGGACACATGAAGAACTGATGAAAACCTGCGAGACTTATCAGGAAATCTATTATTCACAGTTCCCGGAAGAACGTCCGGTTGTAATGAAGACTTCGGAGAAGACAGAGAAAGGAGCGGCAGAGTAATGAAGAAATTATTAAAGCTCATAGGGAAATATAAGATTTTCCTTGGATTCAGTGTCATCTTTGCTGCGATCTCTGTAGTATTGCAGTTGTATGTGCCAGTCTTATTCGGAGATGCGATCGATGAAGTCGTGGCAGCACATCAGGTGAACTTTGATATGATGTGGTATTATCTGAGACAGATTCTGGTATTCATCGTGATATCGGCACTTGCTACCTGGTTCATGAATCTTTTGAATAATCGTATGACCTATCGTATTGTACAGGATATCCGGTCACAGGCAATCCGGCATATCCAGGTATTGCCGTTATCTTATCTGGATCAGCATAGTACCGGAGATATCGTAAGCCGTGTCATTGCAGATACAGATATCTTATCCGATGGTCTGCTGCTTGGATTTACACAGCTGTTTTCCGGAATTGTGACGATCGTTGTGACGCTGATCTTCATGTTCTCCAAGAATGTGTGGGTAACGCTTTTAGTGATCGTTCTGACACCATTTAGTTTCGTAGTAGCGAAATTCATTTCTTCCAGATCTTATACGATGTTCCGGAAGCAGAGCGAGACCCGAGGACGCCAGACTGCACTGATCGAAGAAATGATCGGCGGACAGAAGGTAGTCAAAGCATTCGGTTACGAGAAAGAATCATCCAGAAGATTTAATGAGATCAATAAAGAACTGCAGACATACAGCCAGAAAGCGGTATTTTACAGCAGTTTAACGAACCCATCTACACGATTTGTCAACAATATCATTTACGCCGGAGTAGCGCTACTCGGAGCTTTTCTGATACCGGGCGGAACGCTGACGGTTGGAGGACTTTCTGTACTGTTATCCTATGCGAACCAGTATATGAAGCCGTTCAATGATATCAGTTCGGTAATTACAGAGATGCAGAATGCGCTGGCATGTGCGGACCGTATCTTTGACCTGTTGGAGCAGAAAGAAGAGACACCGGATGCAGAAGGAGTATTTGCTACAGTCGATGGCAATGTTACAATTGATGATGTGGCATTCAGTTATGATAAAGAAAAAGAACTGATTAAGAATTTCAAGCTGGATGTAAAACCAGGTATGCGTATCGCAATCGTTGGTCCGACCGGATGCGGTAAGACGACATTTATTAATCTGCTGATGCGTTTCTATGACGTAGATGAAGGAAAGATCCTGGTGGATGAAAAAGACATCCGGGAAGTATCCAGACATGCGCTCAGAAGCAGCTTTGGCATGGTACTGCAGGATACCTGGATCAAGAGCGGAACCGTAAGAGACAACATCTGTTTTGGAAAGCCGGAAGCAACCGATGAAGAGATCATTCGTGCAGCGAAGGAAGCAAGAAGCTGGGAATTCATCCGGAGACTTCCGAAAGGTCTGGACACGGTGCTCCATGAAGACAGCATCAGCCAGGGACAGAAACAGCTTCTGTGTATCACAAGAGTCATGCTTTGTCTGCCGCCGATGCTGATCTTAGACGAGGCGACATCAAGTATTGATACCCGTACCGAACTGCAGGTACAGGAAGCATTTGATAAACTGATGAAGGGCAGAACAAGCTTTATCGTAGCACACAGACTTTCCACGATACGGAATGCTTCGTTAATCTTAGTTATGAAAGACGGTAAGATCATCGAGCAGGGCAATCATGAAGAACTGCTGAAAAAAGGTGGATTTTACCATAAACTGTATCACAGCCAGTTTGAAAGTTAATATATCAATGTAACATAAGTGAGGCCGGAGGTTTTTGAAATCTCCGGCCTCACTTATAATGCACAGTATGAATTTTTGCGGTATAATACAATTACAGTATAATGAAAACAGGGAGAATAAGCATGGATTTTAGAAAAGATTTTGTATGGGGAGCAGCAACAAGTGCATATCAGATAGAAGGTGCCGTGAAAGAAGACGGAAAAGGTGAGCATATATGGGATGTATATACAAAGGAACCGGGGAAGATATTCGAAGGACATACGGGAGAAGTAGCATGTGATCATTATCACAGATATAAAGAAGACGTTCGGATTATGAAAGAGATTGGACTGAAAGGATATCGTTTTTCGATAGACTGGTCCAGGGTTATGCCGGAAGGAGCTGGCAGGGTGAACGAAGCCGGCATTGCATTCTACAATGATCTGATCGATGAATTATTAAAAAATGATATTGAACCATATATTACCATGTATCACTGGGAACTTCCATATGAATTGTATAAACGCGGTGGATGGATGAATCCAAAGATCGTGGAGTGGTTCGGAGAATATGCAAAGCTTCTGGCGGAACGATTCAGTGACAGAGTCACACATTTCTTTACGTTGAATGAACCACAGTGCTTTGTCGGACTCGGTTTTGTAAATGGGGAACATGCGCCGGGGATAAAAGCACCGATCCGGGATACTTTTGAGATGGCACATAACGTTATGAAAGCGCATGGAAGAGCTGTGCAGATGTTAAGAACACATGGGAAGCAGCCACTTGTGATCGGATATGCACCGACAGCTTCTGTATGCTATCCGGCAACGGAAAAAGCAGAAGATATCGAAGCGGCAAAGAAGAGTTTCTTTGCTCTGCCGGATGAGTTCTCAAACTGGCACTGGAATGTGACCTGGTGGTCAGATCCGGTCCTTCTTGGAAAATATCCGGAAGAAGGTCTGGCAAAGTATGAGCCATATCTTCCTAAGATCACAGAAGAAGATATGCGCCTGATCTCACAGCCGATCGATATATATGGACAGAATATATATAATGGATATTGTGTGCGGATGGGAGAAGACGGAAGGGCGGAAACAGTAAGCCGCTATGAAGGATTCCCAAAAACAGCGATTGACTGGCCGGTAACACCAGAGTGTCTGTACTGGGGACCGAAATTCCTTTATGAACGTTATCAGAAGCCAATCTATATTACAGAGAATGGTCTGTCATGCCACGATGTGATCTCGCTGGACGGAAAAGTACATGATCCGAACAGAATTGATTTTCTGGCAAGATACCTGCATGAATTAAAAAAGGCAGCAGGAGAGATTGATCTGAGAGGGTACTTCCAGTGGTCACTGATGGATAACTTTGAATGGGCAAAAGGTTATTCTGAGAGATTCGGACTGGTATATGTAGACTATCCGACACAGAAGAGGATCTTGAAAGATTCCGCTTACTGGTATCAGAAAATAATTAAAGAGAATGGAAGTACATTATAACAGGGGGAGTAAATGTCAGATGACGATCAAAGAAATTGCCAAACTGGCAGGGGTATCCAGCGCAGCAGTATCAAGATATCTGAATGGTGGATATGTAAGTGACGAGAAGAAAGAACAGATTAAAAAAGTGATCGAAGAGACGGGATATCAGCCGTCGGCACAGGCACGTATGCTTCGGACAAAGAAAGCCTGCCTGATCGGAGTGGTCGTGCCGAAGATTAACTCTGAATCAATCAGCCGGATCACAGCTGGAATTGAAAAAGTTCTTTCAGAGCGTAATTACCAGATGCTGCTTGCAGGAACGGATAATACACCGGTGAAGGAAATAGAATATATGCGTCTGTTTGAGAATTATCCGGTAGACGGGATTATTCTTGTGGGTACGATGATCACAGCAGAGCACAGAAGATTTCTGAAAAAATCCAAGGTTCCTGTTGTCGTGATCGGACAACATACAAAGTATGCAAATTGCATTTATCATGATGATTACGGTGCAGGAGAGGCCATGGGACGTGCGGTTGCGGCGAAGAGCAGGAAAGAGATTGCGTATATCGGAGTTTCAAGAGAAGACAAGGCAGCCGGAGCAGCCAGAGAAGATGGATTCCGGGAAGGTCTGAAAAGGTCGGGACGGGAATTAAAAGACGGATATTATAAGGTGGCGGAGTTCACTACAGAGTCCGGATACGAGAAAGTTCTGGAATTGTTGAATGAAAAGAATGACATCGATATCATATCGTGCGCCACAGATACGATTGCGGCCGGAGCAATTGAAGCGATTCATACTTATGTAGGAAGTCAGATACCGAAGAATGTGGAAGATACGGGTTCCAGATTCCGTTATATATTGGAAAATACAGCAATTCAGGTTACGGGATTTGGTGATAATCAGCTTTTAAAGGCAGTAACCGGTGGAATTCCAACGGTACATTTCGGTTTTAAAACCAGTGGTATCAGGGGTGCAGAACTCTTATTGGATGTGATAGAACGGGGCGAAAATATTCCGATGGAGATCAAACTTGGATTTCGGCTTGCTGAAATTGATGATCCGGAAGAAAATATAGAAGAATAAGAGCTGCCGGAGTAGAAAATCAGTGTATAATATGTGTAAATAAATTCGAAATCGGTCAAAAACAACTAAATTCGTGCAACACGCACAAAAATGAATATGAAATATCAGTAAAAATGCCATCTTTACAAATGGCATTTTTTTTCTTATTATAAAATTACAAAATGTGAAAACGATTACACATAAAACAAGGAAGGAGAGTTATTATGGATTACAGAAAGACCGCACAGGATATCCTGGATCATGTCGGTGGAAGTAAGAACATTGCATCTGCAGCACATTGTGCAACGAGACTGCGTCTTGTCATTGCAGACAATAAGAAACATTGCATATACATTTCTGCAGATCCTGATTGCATTCTCAGCAGCGAAAGCGTTTGGTGCTAACCAGTATCTTGGCGCAGTTATCGGTATGATCATGATCCATCCGTCACTGCAGAACGCTTATACGGTAGCAACCGAAGGTGTACAGCAGACACAGAGCGTATTCTTCGGACTGTTCAAGATTGACATGGTCGGATATCAGGGACATGTCATTCCGGTTATCATCGCCGTATGGATCCTGGCAGTGATTGAGAAGAAGTTACATAAGATTGTTCCGGAAGTGCTCGACTTATTCGTGACTCCTCTGATCAGCGTATTCGTAACAGGTTACCTTACATTATCAATCGTAGGGCCAATCTTTGTATGGGCTGAAAATGCAATCCTCGGAGCAATCCAGTGGATGTTAACACTTCCTCTTGGAATCGGAAGTCTGATCATGGGAAGTCTGTACGCACCAACCGTAGTAACCGGTATCCACCAGATGTATACAGCAATTGATATCGGACAGATTGCAAAATACGGTGTTACATACTGGCTTCCGCTTGCAAGTGCAGCAAACGTAGCACAGGGAGCAGCAGCATTAGCAGTAGGTATCAAATCCAAAGATAAGAAGATCAAATCTCTGGCACTTCCGTCATCACTCAGTGCATTTATGGGAATTACAGAGCCGGCGATCTTCGGTGTAAACTTAAGATTCTTCAAGCCGTTCATCGCCGGATGTATCGGTGGAGGATGTGGAGCTTTGTATGCATCCCTGGTACATCTCGGAGCTAAGGGAACCGGTGTGACAGGTATCTTCGGTATCCTGCTCTGCCTGAATCAGCCACTTCAGTATCTGATCGAGATGGTGATCGCAGTTGGTGTTGCATTCGCAATCTCATTTGTAATCTATAAGGATGCAGAACCAAAGGCAGTAACGGCAGATGTGACAGAGACAACTGGAACAACAGAGACAGTAGAAAATATCGAAATAGCAGACAACAATAAAGCAGAAGAGACATTGACAAGTCCGGTAAATGGAACACAGATTTCATTATCTGAGGTTGCGGATGAGACATTTGCATCCGAAATGCTGGGAACAACCGTTGCGGTAGAGACTGCAGATGGCAAGATTGTAGCTCCATGTGACGGAGAAGTTTCCAATATCTTCGAAACAGGTCATGCTGTATGTATCACAACAGAGTCCGGAGGTGAGCTCCTGATCCATATCGGTATCGATACCGTGAAGATGGATGGAAAAGGATTTACGAAGAAAGTTTCTGATGGCGACAAAGTACATGCAGGGGATATTCTAGTAGAAGCAAATCTTGAGGAAATCAAGAATGCAGGATATCAGACGACAACCATGATGATTCTGACAAATACAGATGAATTTGGAAATGTAACAAAGGCAGAACCTGCTGAAGTTAAAACAACAAGTAAAGTTATGACACTTACAAAATAATGCTTATAGATGGAGAAGATTGATTTATGAACGCATTAACAAGAGATCTTGCGAAATTAGTAGAGACAGCAGAACAAAGCCAGAAAACCAGAGAAGAGTTATCCGTATCAGATAGAAAATTTCGTGAAAAACTACACCTGATGCCGCCGGTCGGCTGGCTGAATGAATGATCCAAATGGACTCTGCCAGTTCCAGGGTATCTATCACGCATTTTTTCAGTATTCACCATTTGATGCGGAAGGCGGCGTGAAGATGTGGGGACATTACACCAGCACGAACATGATTGACTGGGAATACCAGGGTACCGCACTTTATCCGGATCAGCCGTTTGACTGTCACGGGGTATATTCCGGATCCGCATTTATCGAAGATGGGAAAATGTATCTGTATTATACCGGAAATGTCAAATTAGAAGACGGGGAATATGATTACATTCGAACCGGACGTGAGGGCAATACGGTTCTGGTTATGACAGAAGATGGAAAGACATTTGGAAAGAAAAAAGAACTGATGCGCAATTCCGATTATCCGGACGATCTGACCTGTCATGTGAGAGACCCCAAGGTATGGAAAGAAAATGATATCTATTATATGGTACAGGGAGCAAGAACCAATGAAGACGTTGGACAGGTGCTGGTATTCGAATCAGAAGACAAGATAAACTGGAAATTCAGAAACCGGGTAGAATCGGAAAATCCATTCGGTTATATGTGGGAGTGTCCGGATTACTTTGAGATTGGTACGAAGAAGCTTCTTTCTACATCGGTCCAGGGGCTGGAAGGCGGTATCTGGGATGACTGCAATGTATATCAGTCCGGATATTTTGAGATAGAAGGAGATATTCTTGGAGAATATAAGCTGTCAGAATATCACTTATGGGATTATGGATTTGATTATTATGCACCGCAGAGCTTTGAGACAGAAGACGGACGAAGAATTCACATCAGCTGGATGGGAATGCCGGACTGTGAAGAGTATACAAATCCGACGATTCAGACGGGATGGCAGCACTGCTTTACATTTCCGAGAGAAATCTTCGAGAAAAATGGAAAGATCTGTCAGCGCCCGATTCGCGAACTGGATGAGAAGAAACATTTGGTAAGTGATGTAAAAGGTATGCTGTCCAGTGACGGTTATTCGGTGTATGAACTGGAGATTTTGAATATTGCAGAAAACCATTTTAAAGTCATCCTGTCGAATGAACTGATCCTGGATTATGAAGACGGAAGATTCCGGATGCATTTTATAAGTCAGGACAAGACTTCTGTATCTGCAGGACGAAGCATGCGTTATGTGGAAGTGGATGAAGTGAAGGATCTGAAGATTCTGGCTGATAGATCATCGGTAGAAGTATTTGTGAATGATGGAGAGTATGTATTTTCGACAAGATATTATCCGGAAAATCATAAATTACTGGCAGAAGCTGTGGAAGCACAGATTAGATTGTCAGAAATTATGTAACGAAATATGAATTTAAGATACGAATCATTATAGAAAGAAAATCACCATATATCAAAAGGAAAAATTTCAGTAGAGAAATTTTATCGGGATATATGGTGATTTTTCTTAATGTAAGAGATATAAATATTTTTCAAAGTTAACTCCTTCGTTTACAGGGACCTGTTCTTTTACGGAATCAGCTAATGCTTTTTCGAGAAAAGATCCGGCAGTCTGCATCATTTCTGTAAGGGAAGTTCCGCGGGCAAGTCCACCTGTGATACAGGAGGCAAAGAGATCGCCGGTACCGGAATAGCTTCCATCGCAGCAGGGAAATGCCGACAGAAAATGCGAAGAGCCGTCTAACAGGAGATTCCCAATCTTAGGGATTCCATCATCTGTAGTAAAGCGAATTCCTGTGATAAGGATCTTTTTCGCACGTTCTGCTGTTAATGTATGGCTTGCATCTTTGAGGCATGAAATGAGCTGATGCAGGGACAAAGAGGAGTTCTGCAGGGTATTGTAATCCATATCTGTCAGCAGACAGAACTCTGTAATATTTGGAGTGATAACATCTGCACGTGCGGTCAGTTCCTTCATGGCAGACAGGAATTCGGAAGTATACATATCATAGGTCATGCCGTCATCACCCATTACAGGATCAACCAGAAGAAAAGTATCTGGTGTCTGGAACGTATCCAGAAAATGAAAAATCTCTTCAATCTGAGGTACACTGGCAATGTAACCGGTGTAGATCCCAGAAAAGCAAGTGCCGAGTTTCTTCCATTCCTGACGGAAATAATCCATCTTATCGGTAAAATCATAGCAGTAGTAGCTTGGATATTCTGTTTGAGAACTTAAGATGGCTGTCGGGAGTGGACATGTCTGGATGCCCATCGCAGATAATACAGAGATGGCGGCAGTCAGGGAGCATCGTCCAAGACCGGACAGATCATTGATTACAGCAACTTTTTTTGTCATTGTCATAAAGAAATCCTCGTTTCCTAATATATTTACAAACATGTATTGATTATATCATAGTTGGGTTTTTTTGCCTTAACAAAAGAAGAAAGAAATCTTCCGGGTAAAAAATAATAAAAAAGTTTGAAAAAGTTGTTGACAGATGGAATACATTGCGCTATACTTAATTTCGTTGCTGAGGTACAAAAACTTCGGAAACAATAAAATGAATATGTGCGCGTAGCTCAGCTGGATAGAGCGTCTGGCTACGGACCAGAAGGTCGGGAGTTCGAATCTTCTCGCGCACGTAGGAGAAACCCTTGTTTGATATAAAGTCAGACGAGGGTTTTTTGCTGTTACATGTCCGGTGAGTCATATTTTTTATACATGGTTTCGTACACGGCAGACCGGGCAGTATTGACATAGATTGGGCAACTGTGGTAAGGTTACAAGGTAAATTAAATCATGATTGTGTGAGGTGTCAGTCAGGATATCAAGGATAATTTATGGGAATTATTTTATAGAAAGAATGATCTGACTGGTGAAAAGGGAAACAGGTGAGAATCCTGTACGAACTCGTCACCGTATTTTGCGAGCGGAAGCTGCATACCCACTGGGATGACCGGGAAGGGAGCTGAAGCACCAGAGCAATAAGCCGGGAGACCTGCCTTTCGCAGTACAGGAACGTAAAAGTTCAGGCCACGAGGAATTGGCAGTACGAAATAAGTCACAGAACTGTATGTGATATGTAGATATTATGTAATACAGTTTTATTTTCGTTGTCTTCGTTTCCTGGCGGAGGCTTTTTTTGATATTATGTGTCCGGAAGGAACCGCCGGTGGCAGAGATCTTGTATCTCATGTATTGACAATCAAAAAACAGGAGGTAGAAAGAAATGAAAAAGAAACTGGTAGTAGTATTATTATCAGCAGCTATGTGTGTAGCGGCATTTGGCGGATGTGGAGCAAAATCAGACAGCTCAGACAGCAGCAGTAACAAGAAGACAGAGACTTCTTCAAAAAAGGAAGATCAGAAAGCAGCAGATGCAGTTGCAAAAAAGATTGATGCGATCTACGTTCAGGAAAGAACAGACAAGACGGATGAACAGTGTAAAGCAGCAAAAGAAGCGTGGGATAAATTGACAGATGCGCAGAAAGAACTGGTAGAAGGAGACAATGCAGATCCGGATTACTTCGGAAGAGATACAGGAGATGCTTCCCAGGATGACCCGTTAAATGGAGATGATATTGGAGAAAAGGAACTTCTGGTAGTAAGTTTCGGTACTTCTTTTAATGCGAGCCGTGCAGCCGATATCGGTGGAGTAGAGAAAGCACTCCAGGCAGCAAATCCGGACTGGTCTGTAAGAAGAGCATTTACAGCTCAGATCATCATCAACCATGTACAGGCAAGAGATGGCGAGAAGATTGATAATGTGGATCAGGCTTTAGAGCGTGCCGTAAAAAACGGTGTCAAGCAACTGATTATACAGCCAACACACTTAATGCATGGTGCAGAATATAAAGAGTTAACAGAAGCAGTGGAGAGTTACAAAGATAAATTTGAATCTGTCAAGATCGCAGAACCGCTTCTCGGAGAAGTCGGATCGGATGCGACAGTGATCAATGCAGATAAAGCAGCAGTAGCAGAAGCAATTACAGCAGAAGCTGTTAAGACAGCAGAATATGACAGCCTTGATGCAGCCGCAGCAGACAGTACAGCATTTGTATTCATGGGACACGGAACATCAGATGAAGCAAAGATCAGCTATTCCCAGATGCAGACACAGATGGAAAAGTTGGGATATAAGAATGTATTTATCGGAACAGTAGAAGGAGAACCGGAGGAAACTTCGTGTGAATCTGTTATCGCAAAAGTAAAAGATGCTGGATATAAGAATGTCATTCTTCGTCCACTGATGGTTGTGGCAGGTGATCATGCGAACAATGACATGGCCGGAGATGATGATGATTCATGGCTGAGCCAGTTCGAGGCATCTAAGAACTTTGACAGTGTGAAGACACAGATCGCAGGTCTTGGAGAAATCGATGCAATCCAGCAGTTATATGCAGCTCATACAAAAGCAGCCATGGATGCACAGTAAAAAAATATTAAAGGGAGAGAACAATGTTAAGAAAAAGACTGATGACGCTTGCATTAGCGGTAGTGATGACCGTGTCTGTATTTACAGGATGTGGCAGTAAAGATGACAGTAAGACATCTAGGTCAGAGAGCAAAAAGACAGAACAGCAGAAGTCTGATGCGAAAAAAGAGAAAGCAGCAGAAAAGGAAGAGACAAAAGCTCCGATTGAAGATGGAACCTATACAGCAGAGTTTAAAACGGACAGTTCCATGTTTCATGTAAATGATGCATATGATGATAAGGGGACATTGACGGTAAAAGACGGAAAGATGACGATTCATATCAGTCTTGTATCAAAAAATATTGTAAATCTGTTTCCTGGTACAATAAAAGATGCCAAGAAAAAGGGAGCAAAACTTTTGCAGCCGACGACAGATACTATAACAGATGAAAATGGTAATGTCGTAACAGATATAGAGGGTAAGCCGAAAGAAGTATACGGTTTTGATGTTCCGGTGCCGGCACTGGACAAAGAATTTGATCTGGCACTGATCGGAACAAAAGGAAAGTGGTATAATCATAAAGTAAGTGTTTCCAATCCTGTAAAAGCTGAATAAATATCAATTGATCATAAAATCTCTTGTCTTTCATATTATTATACAAAGTGTATATGTGAAGGATAAGAGATTTTTTTATTCATTTGTAATGGTGAAAATGCATAAAAAATATAATATTTACTAGACTTTTATGTTAAAATATACTAATATTAAATCAACAGCAAAATGTAATAAAAACAGGAAGGAAACAAGCGAATGAAAGGAAATGTAATAGTAGGACAATCTGGGGGACCAACTGCAGCGATTAATGCGAGTCTTGCCGGTGTATACCGGACAGCAAAAGACCGTGGAGCGAATAAAGTGTACGGAATGCTTCATGGAATTCAGGGATTATTAAAGGAAAAATATATTGATCTGTCAGATCACATCAAGACAGAGCTGGATGCAGAGTTATTAAAGAGAACACCGGCTGCATTCTTAGGTTCCTGCCGGTATAAACTTCCGGAGATACATGAGAACCGGGAAGTTTATGATAAGATTTTTGAAATTTTGGATAAACTGGATATTGAAGCATTTATTTATATCGGCGGAAATGATTCTATGGACACGATTAAAAAGTTATCGGATTATGCAATTGTGTTTGGACATTCCATCCGGTTTATAGGATGTCCGAAGACAATTGATAATGATCTTGCGTTGACAGATCATACACCGGGATACGGAAGTGCGGCAAAATATATCGGAACATCGATGAAAGAGATTATCCGTGACAGCTTCTGCCTGGAATATGAAAAGGGCGTAGTATCTATTGTAGAGATCATGGGAAGAAATGCAGGATGGCTGACAGGTTCCACAGCACTGTCACAGGGAGAGGATTGTGAAGGTCCGGATCTTATTTATCTGCCGGAGCTGCCGTTTGATCTTCAGTTATTCGGGGAAAAGATCAGGCAGTTATTACAGGAAAAGACATCCATCGTAGTTGCGGTATCAGAAGGGATCCGTACAGCAGATGGTACATATGTATGTGAACTTGGCAACAGTATTGATTTTGTGGATGCATTCGGACACAAACAGTTATCAGGAACTGCATCTTATCTGGCGAGTTATATTGCAGGTGAGATCGGATGTAAGACACGTGCGATTGAATTAAGTACATTGCAGAGAGCTGCATCGCATGCGGCTTCAAGAGTAGATATTCTGGAGGCATATCAGGTTGGAGGAGCTGCAGTAAAAGCAGCAGACGAAGGAGATACCGGAAAGATGGTTGTCTTAAAACGTCTGTCCGATGATCCGTATCAGTGCGGAACGGAAGTGAAAGATGTACATAAGATTGCCAATGATGAGAAGCTGGTTCCAAGAAGCTGGGTAAACAAAGAAGGCACTTATGTAACAAATGAGTTTATTTCATATGTACGTCCGTTGATCCAGGGAGATGTATCACCGGTTATGGTAGATGGAATTCCAAGACATCTGTATACACCGAAAGAACTCAGCCACAGATAATCCATTTAAAATCAGAGAGAAGATAAAAGAACGTCTTGTCATGAGGATATCTCATGTCAGGACGTTTTTTTATCGGGACGTCTGATCTTCTGCGATAAAAAAGTGCATGAAAAGTAAAAAAAGTCTTGAAATTTTGAAAATAATCAGGTAGTATATGCTTAATCTATATTTTCAAGATAGATTCGGTTAATCAATCTATAAAGATTCTATAACCTGTGTGAGGGTTCAAAAAATTACCATTTGTAAAAAAACTGAAGAATAGAATTGAGGTGGAATGCATTGCAGCAAAAGGAAAGCTATGATGTACTGCGTCTGATCGAACATGGACAGATCTGCTATATCAGTTCTGAAAATGTGCAGGGAAGAACACTTGCCAGATATTTGAAGTATCATCCGGTAATGGAGAAGAAGAAAATGTTCCTGTTGTTAAAGGCAATTGCAGAACAGCTGGAACTGATCCACAGATGCAGAGGGAATCCATGCTATCAGTATGTGAATCCATACAGTATTATTCTGGCGGAGGACGGCAGGGTTTATTTTCTGGATATGAAAGCCGAGACAAACAGGAAACAGGTAGTATTTATGCAAAGGAGGGACATGCGGGAATATTTTCTCCCTCCGGAAGAGAATTATTATCAAAATGCCAGTAAAGAGCTGGACATATATGGATTGGGAAAGACATTTCAATATATTCTCGCTTCGTCAGAAACAGAACCGCATCTGAACCGGTGGGAAGAACACAGACTTCAGAGTATCATTTCAAAAACAATGGGAACAAAAGGGTCTTATTATCAAAGCGTTTCAGAAATTCAAAAACAAATCCCAAAATGGAAAGAAAAAGTTAATAAAGAAAGTTCGGGAGACAAAGGAAAACGCAGGTGGAAGATATATATCGCATTATTTTTCGCAGTGGTGGCGGCAGGGTACATGTTGATACAGCAAAGAAAAAATGTACCTGACAGAATAATAAAGGAACAACAGAAAGCAACCAGTAATGCCAATACAGAATTACGCACAGACAGTCAGGAGAACGAGAAACGGGACGAAGAATATCTGGAACTGGCACTTGCGTATTTCTTAAATGTCGGGAATGTGGAGAAAAGCCGTATTTGTCTGAATGAACTGACCAATAAAGAACTTGCGGAGAATCTGAAAATGTTGATCGGCGCATATGAAAAACAGGAATGTCCGGAAGATGTAAGAAAATATAAAAAGAGTCTTGCATATCTGGAAAAGGTATGGAAAAAAAGGAGCAAGATATCCGAGGAGAAGCAAAAACAGGAAATCCAGTGCCTGATCAGAGGATATGGACTTCTGGATGACGAGGACAGTGTAGAAAAGGTATTAGAACTGGTAAAGAGGGGGATGCAGACGGATTATCTGAATGATCCGGTAAAAAAAGAAATGTTAGAATACCAGGCGGCCGCCTGTGAAAAAAAGAAGACGGAGGAGGAAGCGGCAAAGATATATACAGAGCTAATGGAGATGGAGCAGGAGGACGGAAACAGAGAAATGTTGTATAAAAAAATTGCACAATTATATGAAGCAGCAGGCAGGTGCGATATGGCAATGGATATCTGTATTCAGGGAATCGGAGAATTGAAGGAATCTCAGGAGTTAAAACTGATGCATATCCGATTCATGTGTGCAGATCCGTCCGTCAGCAGGGAAGAATGTTCCATGAAGATCAAAGAGTATGTAAGAGATGACGGACAACTGCCGGATCAGGAGGAATTTAAAAAGCTGCAGAAAGAATATGCAATCAAGATGGAAGGAGAAGAGGTATGGGTAGGAAGATAAAAAAAGCAATCACGGTTGTAATAGCAGGAATGGTCATAGGCTCACAATTTGCAGATATGTCAGCAGTTGGAAGCATTGTACAGGCAGAGGCTGGAGATCACAGAGAAGCAGAAAAAGAAACGGATCCGGAAGAAGACAAAGATGAGAATAAAAATCCGGAAGAAGACAAGGATCCGGAAGAAGACAAGGATCCGGAAGAAGACAAGGATGAGAATAAGGATCCGGATAAAGACTCTGAAAAAGAGGATAAAGATCCGGAAGAAGACTCTGAAAAAGAAGCGATAAAACCTTATCAGATTGTATATAACGAACCAGATGGGGAAAACGGATACTATATTCATCGTCCGGATGGAAGAATTACGCATATGAGCAAAAGAGGGACAACAAGATATCTCTTCAAAAATGGAAATAATGAACAGCAGGAAGGAATATTGGACAGACAAAATGAAAGCTTCCTGTTGAAACAATTGAATTTTACAGACGGCGGAAATGAATTGAAGATATGGATGGAAGATGAAAAAGGACACCGGGTAGAAAATTCAGAAAGTCAAAAAGAATTCTGGCTGGATAGCAGTAAACCTGTAGTACATTATGAAATAACAGGAGGTTCGGAGATATGGCACAAAGATATTGCGGAAGTCCGGGTAGAATCTTCCGATGGGCTAAATGGAAGTCATATTGCGGAAATTATCTGTAAAACAGGAGAAAAAGTAATTGGAAAAAGCAATAAAGAAACAGAAATATTTCGAATGGAAGAAGAATCGAAGAATGGTGAAGGAATTCCTGTAACTTTTATTGTAAAAGATGTTGCAGGAAATAAGACGATAGTGACAGATAAGGTCTATATTGATAGGAATGTTCCGGAGGCAGCTATACAAGGAGTGCAGGATTATATGATCACCAGTAAACCGATTAAAGTGAACTATCTGGCAGAAGAGGAAAATATATTTCAGGTTGTGCAGGCACATATTTCGAAGGAAGATATCATCGGAAGAAAAGAAGAAACAGAGATCACAGAGTGGCGGATAGGAAAGTCGGATGAGTCAGGAAAGATGAGAAAAGAAAGCAGTCAGACACTTACAGAAGACGGAATATATAAACTGAGAATGAGTGTAGCTGATATGGCAGGACATGAAAATCGGGTGGAGCGACAGGTGATTATTGACAAAGAAAATCCAGTGATTGTTCATGTGGATGAACTCGATGGAAAATATTTAAAATACTTCCGATGGGATTATTCGGCCGGAGAATCGGTCAAAGATTTTACCAGTTATACGTACACCATGAAATTAGATGATACAGTATACCGTCCGGGAGAGAAGATCGAGAAAGAAGGCATGCATACACTGGTTGTGGAAGCGGTAGATTCTGCAGGCAATAAGAGTGATGCAAAGGCAAGGTTTACAATTGATCATACCCCGCCGGTGATCAGATTTGAAAATATCAGAGAAGGAGAAAGCTATGAAAAGGAAAGAAAATTTTATATCCGAACGGAAAATCCGGAAGATCAGATTGAATACATTAAGATTAATGGAGCGAAGCAAAAGAGTGAAAAGCAAAAGGGACTTTATGAATGTAAAGTAGATGAAGCAAAAGCATATGAAGTTGAAGTAAAGGCAAAAGATTTTGCGGGCAATGAACAGATCTCACGGATTGGATTTCAGATAGAGCAGGAAAAAACATTATTACAGAAGATAACAGAGCCTGTAAAGAAATATATTTTTTATGGAAATGAGAAAGCGGTAAAAAAAGAAGAGCAGTTAAAAGAAGAACAGATGAACAAAAGAAATGGTAAAAGTATATTGTGTTCAGGTATTATGCTCACAGGTATGTTAACAGGAATTGGCTTCTGGAAAAGAGAAAGATTGGGGAATATATTGAAAAAAATGCAGCCAGACAACAAAAACAAGTAGAATTTTTCCATAAAAGGGAGGATGCCGGGTAACCGCTTTCGCGATTCCCGGCATGTATTATGAAAAAGTTTATTCCAAATAGTATTTACATACTAGATAATGTCTTGTGTATTTCTTTGATGATTATAGTATAAAAAAGACCTGTGAAGAAAGAATGTTAAAGTAGTGAAAGAATTTTGAAGGATAAATGAACAAATTGTGAACACGGGATTTTACAAAGATTTTGTTGGAAAACAGAGGAAAATAGATTATACTAATAGAAGTCAATTTTGAAGAAAGAGGAGAAAAGAAGAATGAAATATATTTCTTTTGCCATTCCGTGTTACAATTCACAGGATTATATGGCTCATGCGATAGAAAGTATTCTTCCGGGTGGAGAAGACGTTGAAATTATTATCGTAAATGACGGATCAAAAGACAGAACATCAGAGATTGCTCACGAATATATGGAAAAATATCCTACAATCGTTAAAGTAGTAGACAAGGAAAATGGTGGACATGGAGATGCTGTAAACTCCGGACTGACACATGCCACCGGCAAATATTTTAAGGTTGTAGACAGTGATGACTGGGTGGATGAAGATGCACTTCATAAAATTCTGGAAGTATTGCGTCATATGGAAGAAGATGCCATGGAATTAGATATGCTGATTGCCAACTACGTATATGAGAAAGTTGGAGCAGCACACAAGAAAGTAATCCATTACCGTAATGTATTGCCGCAGGATGAGATTTTCCGTTGGGATGATATGGGACATTTTCATCTGGATCAGTATATTCTGATGCATTCAGTTATCTATCGCACCGATATGTTGAAATTAATCCAGCTTCATCTGCCGAAGCATACATTCTATGTGGACAATATTTATGTATATTATCCACTTCCACATGTGCGAAAGATTTACTATATGGATGTAGATTTTTACAGATATTTTATCGGACGCGAGGATCAGTCGGTTAATGAGAAAGTAATGATCAAAAGGCTGGATCAGCAGATATTTGTCACAAAGACAATGATCGATATGTATCAGCTGAAAAACATCGGAAGTAAGAAATTAAGACAGTATATGTTGAATTATCTGGCAATCATGATGACAGTTTCTTCTATTCTTTGTATCCGTTCCAAGAATAAAGAAAATCTGGAGAAGAAAAAGGAATTATGGCAGTATCTGAAGAAGAAAGATCTGCGCAGTTTTATAAAGATCCGCTATGGAATTCTCGGACAGACTATGAATATTCCGGGAAAATCAGGACGTAAGATATCATCGCTGGCGTATACAGTTGCAAGACGTCTGATCGGGTTTAATTAATTTTTTTATTTAATGCATTATGGCGGCTATCATCGATCGGAATAAACTTACAAGGTCCTATCCTGTGCTGACTCCAACATGGGGAAATTCTAAAGCAAAAAAGTTGACCTAAAAACGAGCTCACAAAAAATCCAAACTCGACATTCGTCTCAGACAGTGGATTTTTTGTGAGCAAACGGTCAACTTTTTTACTTAAGAATTACCAACCATGAGTCCGTATGCACAGGATAGAACCTTTTATTACGGTTCGGGGATTTGGCTTAGTGAATTAAATAGAAATCTCCCCTAAAATAATTCTCAATAGTACTTTATCCAACATAATCGTCCGGTTCCAGGGGTTGATGATGATGCCCTGAATGTTATCAGTTGTAATAGCAGAATTAAATAACTGTTTCATATCGGTAAGAAATGTAGACATTACGCTTCCGGAACCTTTGAGTTCTTCATCGAAGCTGGTAAATGCCGCCCACCATTTGCGGCCATCATCGGTCTGGATTGCCTGTATCTGGAGGCCGGAGGCAGCGGAAGAGGAATCTACTGCAATGATCAGTTCGCCATGTTCATTCATGCGTCTGCGGATGACGGTCAGGACGTGAGCAAGCATTTCCTGAGATGGTTCCTGTTGAAGAGCTGCAATGGCAGATTCAATCTTGTTATTGCCCTGTAAAGTTTTATCGGTATGTGTATGGTCATTCATAATTGTGCAAAATCCTTTCTAGATAGATAATGGATACAGAGAACCTGTCAATGACAGCCTCGCTTGCATATTTTTGTATAAAAATATACGGACAGCAGGAGAGCCATCCGTATATTAATATAAAGTATTTCAGTTGGAAGAGCAAGCTAATTGAACTCCCATGGAGAAATATATTTATTTGGAGATGAAGCATATCCATTGTTATATTTCACTGTGACATATAAAGAGTCATCACCATCAACCAGTTTCACATAGCAGATATTATCTTTGTTGAATTTGTGTGTGATATCGATGGACTGATTTTTGTAATACAGGATGACGGAACCATCTTTTTCGTATTCTATATCCGGAGCATTTAGTTCTTCCATAATTTCTTCTTGTGTAAGGCTGCGTTCGGAGCCATCCTGGTTAAATGCAATGCCGCCTCCGCCAAATTCTTTATTTTTTCCATCTTTATCTGCATAAGTTCCGGTATAAGAACCGTCAGAATTGATTGTTAAAGTAGCAGTTGTCTGATCTCCGTGGATCCAGAGCTGGACTTTACGTTGAATTCCGCCAAGATCGGATGCGTAGGCTGTTCCGGTTCCGGCTGTTACGATCAGGCATGTGGCAACTGTGGCGGCAATTGTTTTTAATTTGTGCTTTCTATTTAAGATACTCATTTTATCTACCTCCAGGGAAAAATTGTCGGAGGCGGAAAGTGTATCAAAAGCCTGCTTGTATTTTTCTTTATTCGTCATCGTTCCATTCCTCCTTTAAGGTTTCTTTGAGAAGAGCACGTCCGCGGGAAAGTCGGGTCTTTACATTGCTGACAGAAAGATGCAGGATATCACTGATCTCTTGTGTTGTATAATCTTCATAGTAAAAGAGATGCAGGACAATTCGGTATTTTTCAGGAAGTTTCATTACTGTATCAAACAGAGTTTCTGATTCCAGTGTTTCGAAGGTTAATGTTTCCATATATTCTTCTAAGTTGCATTTATTTCTGTGCCAGAATGAGCGGGTGATATTCTTTGCTTTATTGATCGCAACCCGGATCAGCCAGGCACGGATATGTTCTTCTGTATCAAACTCTTTTTTATATGTGTGATACTGAATAAATGTATCCTGAACGACATCTTCTGCATCTTGTTGGTTCCTGCATATATTAAATGCAATCGCATACAGATGCTTTTGATATCGTTCGATTAAAACTTGTGTTGCTGGTTTCATGAGTACTCCTTTTTGGTGCTAGTGGGAAAACAGATGTTCATTTCTTAAGGCCTTTCACTTATAATACAAATGAAAATACGGAAAGGTTACAAATGGAGGTAAGAATATATGTTTTAACTATATCTTACTATCGAGCATAAGCATTTTACATTTTAAAATATACGTTGTAAACTATATTATGAAAAAATAACTTCGAAATAAGAGGTGAAAGATAAAATGTATCTGGTATCGGTGTATTTTGATGATAAAAGCAATAAAATAATTTCCGATTATATTAATAAGATTGCACAAAAGACAGGAAATACTTTTATGACGGACAATCATGTTCCTCCTCATCTGACGATAATGTCAGTGGAGGCAAGGGAGGAAGATAAATTGACAGAGGTGATGGGAAAGTTGGAGAGATATCTGACAAAAGGACAGATCCAGCTGGTCTCTGTCGGAGTGTTATTGCCATATGTACTGTATGTGACACCGGTTCTGAATCTGTATCTGGAAGATATGATCGAACAGGTACATGATATGGTAAAGAATATTCCGGAAGTCAGGATGAGCCGGTATTATCAGCCAATGCAGTGGCTTCCTCATATCACACTGGGAAAGAAGCTTTCCAAAGAGCAGATGCAGGAAGCATTTGCAGTTATGCAGGAACAATTCGTACCGATGGAAGTTACGGTATCGGAGATCGGGCTGGCGAAGACCAATCCACATCAGGATCTTATAAGAGTAAAATTAAATGATTAATTGAGGTGGAAAATAAAATGATTAATAGAGAAGACATGCTGGCACTGACCAGAAGAATGACAGTAAAGAGAACATCCATGACAAGAATTGCCGGAGGATATCTGGACCGGGATGGATATATAGACGGAACATTTAATACCGGATTTTTGAAATTGAGTCCGGACGAGAAAGAAAAAAATTTACAGATAGCAAAATCCATTCCATTTGCAGATACGAATAAAAATCTGAAAGAATATGCATTTTCCGATGAGAAGACGAAAGGCGACAGTATGTGGAAACTGTTAATGGGAATGCGTGCGTGCGGTCTGAAAAATGATGCACTGATGGAGACTTTTTATGAAATTGTTGGTGAACGATATCAGTCAGAGGGAGACTATGCCATTTTCGTATTTCATGACCGATACGATATTCCGGCAAAAGGGAAAGATCATGTCCGTCAGGGTGAATCTGAAGAAATGTTTGAATACTTAATCTGTGCCATCTGTCCGGTAAGTGGAGATTACGAACCGGGAGAACCGGAATGTGGATTCTTATTTCCGGCATATATGGACGGCGGGGCGGCCATGAATTATGTGGATGTATATCAGAAGAATCAGGAATATCCGTATACAGAGCTTTTGAAATTACTTGGAGTATGATGAGATAGAGAAAATTTCTTATAAAGGTGTTTAATGGTTTCAAATTCATCTGGGATATCTTATAATATAAAGGATTGAGTTTAGAGGAAAAGGTAGGAATATACAATGCATACAATGAAAAAATTCATTCGGTATTATGCCCCGTATAAGGCGGTATTCTTTCTGGATCTGATCTGTGCGGCAGTCATAAGTCTGGTGGATCTCGCATTTCCACAGATTTTACGTACGCTTACGAAGACGTTGTTTACAGAATCAGCAGATCACATACTGCATGCCTTGCTTCCGATAGGGGCAGGATTGCTTGTAATTTATATATTACAGGCGCTTTGTAAATATTATGTAAGCTATCAGGGACATATGATGGGAGCCAATATGGAACGCGATATGAGGCAGCAGCTTTTTGATCACTATGAAAAATTGTCATTCTCATATTATGACCAGAATAATTCGGGGCAGATGATGAGTAAGCTGGTATCGGATCTTTTCGATATCTCGGAGTTTGCACATCATGGACCGGAGAACTTATTTATTTCACTGATCAAGATTATCGGATCGTTTGTATTTTTGTTCCTGATCAACTGGAGACTTGCGATTCCACTTTTAGTTCTTGTAGTGTTCATGTTGGTTTTCTCCTATGGACAGAACAAGAGAATGCAGGCGACATTCATGGATAACCGGCGGAAGATCGGGGATGTCAATTCCAGTCTTCAGGATACACTGGCAGGAATCCGTGTCGTACAGTCTTTTGCAAATGAAGAGATTGAGCGGGAGAAGTTTAAAAAGAGTAATCAGGGATTCTTGATTTCCAAGGATGCAAACTATAAATGCATGGGAAGTTTTATGAGCGGCAACCTGTTTTTTCAGGGGATGATGTATCTGGTAACGCTGGTATTCGGAGGATGGCTGATCGCACATGGGAAGATGGAGGCAGCGGATCTTGCGATGTATGCGCTTTATATCGGTATCTTTATCAGTCCGATTCAGATTCTGGTCGAGCTTACTGAGATGATGCAGAAAGGACTGTCCGGATTCCGCAGATTTCTGGATGTGGTAGAGACCGAGCCGGAGATCGTGAATGCACTGGACGCAGAATCAATAGATGAAGTAAACGGACACGTTTCTTATGAAAATGTATCGTTTCATTATAGCGACGATGATACACCGGTGCTTTCTAATGTTACATTCGACATTCCGGCAGGAAAATCCGTGGCTTTAGTCGGACCTTCGGGAAGTGGTAAGACGACGATCTGCTCTCTGCTTCCGAGATTCTATGATGTAACAGGCGGACGTGTTACGATTGACGGAAAAGATGTCCGGGATCTGACACTGGAAAGTCTGCGTAATCAGATCGGACTGGTACAGCAGGATGTGTATCTGTTCTGTGGAAGTATTAAAGAGAATATCGCATATGGGAAGCCGGGAGCATCTATGGAAGAGATTGAAGACGCAGCAAGGAAAGCGAACATTCATGATTTTATTATGGAACTGCCGGACGGATATGATACATTTGTTGGTGAACGTGGAACAAGACTTTCCGGCGGACAGAAACAGAGAATCTCGATTGCAAGAGTATTTCTTAAGAATCCGTCAATCCTGATTCTAGATGAGGCGACAAGTGCACTGGATAATGAGAGCGAACGCTGGATCCAGAAGAGTCTGGAAGAGCTTGCAAAGAACCGGACAACGATTACGATCGCGCATCGATTATCAACAATCCGCAATGCGGATGAGATCCTTGTAGTGGCAGATAATGGAATCGCAGAGCGTGGAACACATGAAGAACTGTTAAAACAGGGCGGAATCTATGCGCATTATAATGAGATGGGATAGGCAGAAGATAAGAAAAACGGAAGCTGCTCTGTGAGTAGAAACATAAAAATTATCAATAAAGAAATTTGCAAAAGAAAAAGATTGTCGTGAAAAGAATATATGATATAATTTACAAAGATATCAGCGGCAGAAAAGACAGTGCAAAACTGTAAAGGAACAGTAGAAATGATTGATATCAGTGAATAAAAACGGCCACAGAATAAGGCGGCAAATCATAAGAAACAGAGGTAGAATTATGGGAAAAATCAGAATTGGTATCGTTGGATACGGTAACATCGGACGCGGAGTAGAGCAGTCTATCAAGCGTAATGATGATATGGAATTAAAAGCAGTATTTACAAGAAGAGATCCTGCAAGTGTAAAGATCCAGACAGAAGGGGCAGAAGTAAAGCACTTTGATGATATGGAAGCTATGAAAGATGATATCGATGTAATGATCCTCTGCGGTGGATCAGCAACAGACCTTCCGGTAATCGGACCGAAGGTAGCAGCATCATTCAATACCATTGACAGCTTTGATACACATGCTAAGATCCCTGAGTATTTTGCAAATGTAGATAAAGCAGCAAAAGAAGGAAAGAATGTAAGTATTATCTCAGTAGGCTGGGATCCGGGAATGTTCTCTCTGAATCGTCTGTATGCAGAGTCTATCCTGGTACAGGGAAGCACTTATACGTTCTGGGGCAAAGGTGTCAGCCAGGGACATTCTGATGCAATCCGCCGTATCGAAGGTGTAAAGAACGGCATCCAGTATACGGTACCGATCGAGGCAGCTGTTGATCAGGTAAGAAGCGGAAGCGAACCGGAACTGACAACAAGACAGAAACATTTAAGAGAGTGTTATGTAGTTGCAGAAGAAGGCGCAGACAAAGCAGCAATCGAAGAAGCTATCAAGACAATGCCAAACTACTTCGATGAGTATGACACAACCGTAACATTTATCACAGAAGAAGAGTTAAAGGCAAATCACAGCAAGATGCCTCACGGTGGATTCGTGATCCGTACAGGAGAGACTGGATGTGAAGGCAACAAGCATGTGATCGAATATTCTCTGAGACTGGATTCCAATCCGGAATTCACAGGAAGTGTTCTGGTGGCTTATGCACGTGCAGCACACAGACTTTCAAAGAAAGGTGAATCAGGAGCAAGAAGCGTATTCGATATCGCACCGGCTATGTTGTCTCAGATGACACCGGAAGAGTTAAGAGCACATATGCTGTAATACCAACAGGGACAGGAAAAATGGTTTTTTTCCTGTCCCTGTTGGCTTTAAGAAGAGCGTAAATAAATTCTATAAAATGAGAACTTTTACGTACAATACCGAAACGTACGATCGGTCAGAATTCTCGCAAATATCAGTCCAAGCGGCAACATCACAATAATCATAATCGCAGAAGTAAACCATGAAACCGCATCCGTCAGGGACATAATCCCGAAATTATAAATCGCACGGTACAGGTAAAGTCCTGGAACCATGATCACGATAGAAGGCACGGTAAGCGAGATTCTTGGATATCCATTACTCTTTTTAATAAAAGAAGCAAGCAATCCGGCAATCAGAGCCCCGATAAATGCGGCGGCGGCCGGAGGCATATGTGTGAAATCAACAAGTTCAAGCCGGAGTGTATTGGCAATGGCACCAATAAATGCAGCCGTTGCCGCCATCGAATGAGAACTGTTAAACATGATCGAGAAACCGAATACTCCGCAAAAGCTTGCAATCACACGGAAAATCAGACGGGCAGCGGCACTTAGATGCAGTGCCGTAAAATCGGCCGGTTCCAGATGCAGAAGTAAAGCCATGATCCATGCAAATAAAGTGGCAACCATAACGATAATGATTGCATAAGTAAGCCGCTCCAGTCCCGAACGCAGATCCAGCTTTGCAAGGTCGATCCCGCTTGTAATAAATGGAAATCCGGGAATAATGAACAGCATCGAGCAGATATAACCGGCTTCGTGAAGCTCCGGAATGTGAAAGATCAGTTCTGCAAGTTTCAGAAAGACCGCATAAGTAAAGCATGCCGCAGACACGGATACTGCAATATTCAGGAACAATGTATAATGATGTTTGATCAGTTTGGTGCGGATGAGATTACCGATACCGGCGGCGATGAATGCAAGCGCCATCTCAATCGGTCCACCCCCGAGTAAAAAAGTAAAACCACAGCAGGCAAGAGCCGCAGCGAGTCCCAGTTTGACAGGAGAATAAAGAGCATGGATTTCTTCGATTTCATCCAATCGTTTATGGATATCTTCACCGGTCATATGCGCTTCTTCTTCCGGAAAATGATCTACAAACTGTTCCATGCGGTAAAGCTTGGAGGTATTCACTCCCGTATTGGCAATATTCAATGACTGGGAAACACAATCGTTTCCATCGAAACAGTTAAATACAATGGACATCAATCCCACGTCTACCGTACAGGTTACACCAAGCTCTTTGGAAAGCCGGTTCATGGAAGTCCGTACACGCCATGCACCGGTTCCACAGGAGAGCATGATTAACCCAACACGGCCGATGACGGAAGCTTTCTCGATCAGTCCGGCTTCTGCAATCAACACATTACTGTCATCATTGGCGTAGTCATGCCATGGAATCTCCATATGATTTTTTTCCATAATATCAATAAAGTCAGAATTAGTTGTCTGCATAAATGATCGCCTCTGCTTTGGAAACGTGGCGTTCCAGATTTTTTAAGAAATGTGAATTCGGAAGGAAAACTCCGATCTCATCATAACGGGTATTATCTTCAACAAGAGAATCCTGTCCATAGAATACATAGGACATAGGAAGCTCTTTCTGAAGTTTTATGACAATATCCAGAATAGCAGAATAAGCTTCTGCTTCGGTTTCTTTTAATTTTACGGTATCCGGTAATTCACGGATCAACAGTACACCGTTATTCTTTTCCAGAATGTTTTGTTCCGGTTCCATATCGTCAGATGTATAAGAATGGCTGTAGCGGTATGCCTGTGCCAGAAAAATATTCTTTGGAGCTCCGAGATCTGTATATACCTCATGGAAATGACGGTATTCCCGTTCATGAATCGATCTCTTATATTCAGAAAGTAACATTCCGTTTTCATCTGTCATGATCATCGGATTCTGTTTTCCGTCCGCATTGAACCGATAGGGAATCAGGAATGCATTTCTTAAAAGATCAAAGACTGTATTCTGACAGATAGCCATCAGAAACGCAGATAAATCCCGATTGCGATAAGAATTAAAAAGAGCCTGTGCGAATTCTGTAGATGACGGAGAATCGGGAAGGTCTACCCCATCGTTACTGAATAAATAACTGCAGAATGTTTCCATCAGTTTTTCACATGCCCATTTATCTTCGGATATTTTCTTAAATAAGATGTCTGATTTTTCTTCTCTGGGAAAAAGTGTTTTTTCCTCCATAATAAAGCGCTTCCTTTCATATTTTCATCCGAATAAATTATACAACTGTGATAAAGATAAGTGAAAACTATAATTGATATAATAGATATATGATTATGGTATGCCGGAGAAGTTATCGGTGGCAGCTTCTGTAGATAGTCGGTTGATGATTTGAAAGGGATATTTGATATAGTTTAAAACTATGACAAATACACATTTTTTTGTATTATACAAGTTTATCAATACAAATTATAATAAATCCATCGATTGAGAACATCATCAAGAATATGAAAAATATAAAAGAAAGCCATCAGGGACAACAAGAAAGACAGAAAACCTAAGTCCCTGCCGGCAAGGAGGAAATAATCATGAACACACCATTTCGTTACGACTTTGTAGGAAGTTTTTTACGCCCACAGAAATTAAAAGACGCAAGAAAGAATTTCGAAGAAGGGACAATCTCACAGGAAAAACTGACCGCAGTAGAAGATGAATGCATTCTGGAACTGGTGGCAAAGATTAAGGAACTTGGATATCATGTGATCACAGACGGAGAATTCAGAAGATCGACATGGCATCTGGATTTCATGTGGGGATTTGAAGGAATCGAGCATCAGAAGACAGTAGAGGGGAATACAACATTTGATGCAGAAGCTGCAATGATTGATGATACATACATGACGGGAAAGATTTCAGTAAAGAATCATCCTTTCGTAGAGCATTTCAAATTCATCAAAGCATTAGAAGATGAAAATACTGTCGCAAAACAGACTATCCCGTCACCGGGACAGTTCTATGCATACTTTACCGGGGCACAGCTTCTGAATACAACATTAGAAATCTATGGATCGGAAGAAGCATTTGCCGAGGATGTGATTAAGGCATACGGTGAATTCGTGCAGGAAATCTATGCAGCAGGCTGCCGTAACCTTCAGTTTGATGACTGCGTATGGGGCGGAATGGTAGATGCGAAGATGGCAGTTGCACTGACCGGAAGAACAGGACAGAGACTGGAAGATTACAAGAAACTCCTTCTGGAACTGAATAACCAGGTAGTAGCACAGGCATCGGAAGATCTGGTGATCAATACACATGTATGCCGTGAAAATTATCATTCTACATTCTTCAGTTCCGGAGCATATGATTCCGTAGCGGATTTGTTATTCGGAGAAGAAAATGTAAATGCATATTATCTGGAATATGACGACAAGAGATCCGGCGGATTTGCACCACTTGCAAAGGTATCCGGCGATAAGAAGGTCGTACTTGGACTTATAACAACCAAGACACCGGAACTGGAAGACAAAGAAAAAGTAATCGCAAGAATCCACAAAGCAGCAAAATATGTTCCGCTTGACCGCTTATACTTAAGCCCGCAGTGCGGATTTGCATCCTGCGAGATCGGTAATAAGCTGACAGAAGAAGAACAGTGGGCAAAGCTTAAGCTTGTAAAAGAGATTGCCGACGAAGTCTGGTCAGACAGATAAGCCAGAACAGATTGGCCATAAGCCAGCCGATACTGGTAGCAATGGCAGGGGCTGCCAGCCCGAAATGAGGGAAGAAGAACCAGGTTAAGATTACGCGAAGTGCAATCTGGAGCGTACTTCCGGCTAACGTCAGAACCATTTTCCAAAGTCCGTTATAAGTACCGGTGAAGGTTCCGCCGGTATAACACAAAGGATAGAAAAATGATATAAGTTGCAGGTATATGATGCCGCTTTTTGCCATGACAGGGTGGGAAGCGACATTTCCTAACATTGCTTTTACGGTAACGGGTGCACTGAAGTACAGGGTTACAGCGCAGATCGTACCTTGTACAAGCATTATTGCCGGAGGGACACAAGCTGGCAAAAAGAAAGACATTTTCGGCAAAATTTGCAGAGACGGAAGCCTATATTGTAACATGTCCAGGATTAGATATTGATGGAACACGTTATCTGGATAAGCATGGGATTAAGCCGAATGTACAGTTTTCGACAATGGATATTCAGGCAACATATGCGATGGCGGCAGCGGGAATGGGTGTGAGCATTACGAATCAGATCAACAGTCTGCCGGATTATGAGGGTGTATGCCACCGGAAACTTGTACCGGCAGAGCTGATCGAAATCGGGCTTGCTGGGAGAAGAGTCTGTCACCGGTGGCAGGAAAATTTCTGGAATTTATCAGAACAGAAGGTATGATGCCATAAACGCACAATTCGTTATGGAGACAATAAAAATCGTTCTATCATCTGGAAGTATGATATACTGATAACAAGACCTGCAAAAAAGATGGAGGTGGACTACATGGATGTTGCAACGATGGTAGCGATTAATAACCTGAATATGGTTACAGTGATGGCAGTACAGGCGGCAAATAATGTAATCACGATCGTAAATGGAGAAAGGATGGAAGAAGATATGGATGGTTCAATGTTAGATCAGTATATGGGAAAAGATTGTACGGTAAGTCTGTTCAACGAAGTAGGAGCAATCAAAGGAAAACTCATGGACGCAGATATACAGTGGGTAAAGGTTGATACCAAGAAGGGAACACAGCTGATTAACAGAAATATGGTACGGAATATTACTTTTGATAATAAATAGAATGAATAAAAATAGTTGTTTCGAAAAAAAGTCAGAAATCAGAAAAAATGAGTTGACATTTCGTGCAGGTGTTTCTATACTTAAACATGTAGATAAAACACGGGGAGCTTGTGTACAGGCTGAGAGGAAGTTAAGAACTTCGACCCATATACCTGATTTGGATAATGCCAACGTAGGAATGTATAACGTAGATTTTAGGAGAGATGCATTTAGTTGGTATCTCTCTTTTTTGTTGCTATGTGACGTAAATCAGGAACAATAGAATATCGGATAAGTTGAGAGTGAACGGGAGTTCACGAAGGGGTGCACCACCACGGGTGTATTTACTTCGTGAACTCTTTTTTATCTGACAAGTACTTTTGAAAGTATGATCCGGGAAAGGAGAACGCATGATTATCGTAAATGGAAAAGAAATTAATTTGACAGAGGATACGACGGTTGCAGAATATCTGGAACAGAATCAGTATCAGGTAAAAAGAATCGCTGTAGAGTTAAATGGAGATATTCTTCCGAAATACAGCTATTCCGATACCATGTTAAAAGACGGCGACCGTCTGGAAGTTGTGACATTCGTGGGAGGAGGCTAACATTCATGGAAGAAGCCGGATTAGAAAATATGACGGAGAATACAAAGAAAGAAAAAGTACTTAGTAAAGAGGAGATTGTGGCAGCATTAAATGAGAGACATTCTCCGGAGAAACAGAAACTTCTGTCAGCGGGGAGGGTTGCAATCGCCGGGCTTGGCGGATTGGGATCAAACGTGGCATATGCACTTGCAAGAATCGGAGTCGGCCATCTGCATTTGATTGATTTTGATGTGGTGGATATCACGAATCTGAACCGGCAGCAGTATTTTATGGAGCATATCGGGATGTATAAGACAGATGCGCTGAAATCATTATTGTTAAAGATCAATCCATATCTGGATATCGATACAGATTGCGTAAAAGTCACAGAAGAAAATCTTACGAAATTATTTTGTGACGAACCGATTGTGTGTGAAGCATTCGATAATCCAGAAGCGAAAGCAATGCTGGTAAATGGAATACTGGAACATTTTCCGGAAAAGAAACTGGTATCGGCAACCGGTATGGCAGGATACGGAAGCAGTAATACGATTCGCACACAGAAGTTAATGAAGAACTTTTACCTGTGCGGAGACCGCGAGACGGCACCAACGTATGGAAATGGCCTGATGGCACCGAGAGTGGCCATCTGTGCAGCGCATGAAGCAAATATGATCACACGTCTGATTCTTGGGGAAGAAGATGTGTAAAAAACATATAGAAAAGACAAATAATAAGAAAGAAGGATTGGATTATGGACAACACAGAAATAAAGAAAGCGGATACATTTACCCTTGGAGGAAAAGAATTTACGTCCCGTTTTATACTTGGTTCAGGAAAATTTTCACTGGATTTGGTGAAAGCATGTGTGGAAAAAGCAGGGGCACAGATTATCACACTGGCACTCCGTCGTGCAAATGAAGGCGGTCTGGCAAATATTTTGGATTATATTCCGGAAGATGTGACACTTCTTCCGAATACATCAGGAGCCAGAAATGCAGAAGAAGCGGTACGTATTGCCAGACTTTCCAGAGAAGTCGGATGTGGAAATTTCGTCAAAGTGGAAGTGGTAAGAGATTCGAAATATCTCCTTCCGGATAATTATGAGACGATCAAAGCTACAGAAATTCTTGCAAAAGAAGGATTCGTGGTTATGCCGTACATGTATCCAGATCTGAATGCTGCAAGAGATCTTGCAAATGCCGGTGCAGCATGTATCATGCCGCTTGGCGCACCGATCGGATCAAATAAAGGGCTTAGCACAAAAGACTTTATTCAGATCCTGATCGATGAGATCGATCTGCCAATCATCGTAGATGCCGGAATCGGACGTCCGTCCCAGGCATGCGAGGCAATGGAGATGGGAGCAGCCGCAGTTATGGCAAATACAGCAATTGCGACTGCGGGAGATGTACCGGCGATGGCAGAAGCATTTAAGAAAGCAATCGAAGCAGGCAGAAGTGCGTACCTTTCCGGACTTGGAAGAACGATTGAGCGTGGTGCAAGTGCATCTTCACCGCTGACCGGATTTCTGCAGGATTAGGAGGCACGACAAATGGGAACAAATCATGAAGATACACATATTAATGAAAGTATTTTAAGCGAGGAGATTCTGGAAGACCAGAAGAAGAACCGGATCGATCACATGACCTATCTTCCAGGCATGGAGGATATCGGATCAGAAATACTCGACCAGGTCGTGGCAGCCATGGAGGCTTATGATTATAATACATATACAGCAGAAGATGTAAAACGTGCACTGGCACATGCAGAGCGCACACCGGAAGATTTTCAGGCGTTATTGTCACCGGCAGCACTGCCATTTCTGGAGGAAATAGCGCAGGCAGCGCAGATCGAGACGAGAAAACATTTTGGTAACAGTGTCTATATGTTCACACCAATCTATATCGCAAATTATTGCGAGAACTATTGCATTTACTGTGGTTTTAATTGCCATAACAAAATCAACCGTGCACAGTTAAATGCGGAAGAGATCGAAAAAGAGATGGTGGCGATCGCTGAGACAGGTCTGCAGGAAATCCTGATTCTGACAGGAGAAAGCCGTAACAAATCTACAGTAGAATACATCGGTGAAGCATGTAAGATCGCCAGAAAATATTTTAAAGTTATTGGTCTGGAGGTTTATCCGGTAAATTCAGACGAATACGCATATCTGCATGAATGTGGGGCAGATTATGTAACGGTATTTCAGGAGACATATAACTCAGATAAATATGAGACACTTCATCTTGCCGGACATAAGAGAATCTATCCATATCGTGTAAATGCGCAGGAAAGAGCATTGAAAGGCGACATGCGCGGAGTCGGATTCGGAGCACTTCTGGGGTTGGATGATTTCAGAAAAGATGCATTTGCGACCGGATATCATGCTTACTTATTACAGAGAAAATATCCACATGCAGAGATCGCATTCTCCTGTCCGAGACTTCGTCCGATCATCAATAATGACCGGATCAATCCGATGGATGTGCATGAGCCACAGCTTCTGCAGGTAGTGTGTGCATACCGCCTGTTTATGCCATTTGCAAGCATTACGGTTTCGACACGAGAGTGTGAAAGAGTCCGCGATAATCTGGTAAGTATTGCAGCAACGAAGATATCTGCTGGTGTAAGTACCGGTATCGGAAGTCATGTAGAAGATATCGAAGACAAGGGTGACGATCAGTTTGAAATCTCGGATGGACGTTCGGTGGATGAGGTCTATCAGGCACTTCTGAAACACAATCTTCAACCGGTGATGAGTGATTATATCTATGTGTAACAGGGAGTATCTTGTGTTAAAAACATGCCGAATACAGCTGAAAGGAGTTGTCAGTGATAAAATCTGTAAACAATCAGGACTTTAAAATCATTGCAGTCAGCAATCGGAAATTATGTAACCGCCCGTTTTTAGAGCAGATAGAAAGAGTCTGCAAGATACATCCGGAAGCTGTGATCTTAAGAGAAAAAGATCTGACAGAAGAGGAATATGGGACATTGGCAAAAGAAGTAATGAATATTTGCAGCCGTTATCATGTGTCTTGTATTCTTCATAATTTCTGGAAGACTGCACTAGAACTGGGATGTACATCTGTACATCTGCCACTTCCGATTTTGCAAAAAATAACTGATGAAGAAAAGAAAAAATTTACAAAGATTGGAATTTCTATACATTCTGTAGAAGAAGCGAAAGAAGCAGAGCGATTAGGCGCATCTTATCTTACTGCAGGACATATTTATGCAACGGACTGTAAAAAGGGATTACTGCCAAGAGGACTGGAATTTTTAGAAGAAGTGTGTAAGGAAGTTAATATTCCGGTATATGGAATCGGCGGAATAAAGTTCGATGAAGAACAGTGGAATGATATGAAAAAATGTGGAGCAGTTGGTGGATGTGTTATGTCCGGAATGATGGAAATATAGTAATCGAAATAAAACAGCTCATTTTTAAAAGAGCAGGAAAGCCTTCTGAGTCGGTACTCGGAAGGCTTTTGCTTTGCACTGGCATATAAGTGCATATCAGATAGTACTTTACAAAATTATTTCTAAGTGCTATATTAATACAAAAATGAATAGTTCAAAATTGAAATAAAAAGGAGAGCTACATATATGAACACAGGAATCGAATTTGCAGAAAAGCTGTCAAAGGCATACAGTGAGACCTGCAAACCGTTATGTCATGAACTGAATATTCCACAGACCGCATTTGACATCTTACTTTTCCTGGCGAACAACCCAGAATACAAAACTGCCAGAGACATCGTAGAAATACGAAAAATTAAAGCCAATCTTGTATCGGTAAATGTGGATAAACTTGTGAATGAAGGCTATCTGGAGCGGAAAAGTGTAGAAGGTGACCGAAGAAAAGTCAATCTGATCTGTACAGAAAAGTCAAAAGAGATTATCCAAGAAGGACAGAAACTTCAGCAGTCGTTCGTTGAAAAACTATTTGAAGGAATGGATGAAGATACAAGAAAAGCACTTCAAAAAGGAATGGCGCATATGGAAGCGAATATAGAGAAGATGTTGGAGGAAAAGAACTAGATGAATACAATATTAATGATTATCGTAACATTTTTCGCGGGGATGGGAGCCGGACTCGGAACCGGATTTGCAGGAATGAGTGCGGCGGCAGTGATCAGTCCGATGCTGATCACATTTCTTGGAATGGATCCATATATGGCAGTCGGAATTGCACTTTCATCAGATGTACTTGCAAGCGCAGTATCTGCCTATACATATGGAAAGAATAAGAATCTGGATGTGAAGAATGGTCTGATCATGATGGTCAGCGTACTTACCTTTACCGTTGTGGGAAGTTATGTGTCCAGTCTGGTACCATCTACAACGATGGGAAATTTCTCGGTATTTATGACATTCTTGCTCGGCATTAAGTTCATCGTAAAACCTGTCATGACAACAAAAGAAGCCATGGAAAAAGTATCGCCGAAGAAACGTGCGGTGCAGTCGTTAATCTGTGGTGTCATGATCGGATTAATCTGTGGATTTATCGGTGCCGGAGGCGGTATGATGATGCTTTTGATCCTGACCTCTGTCCTGGGCTATGAGCTTAAGACGGCGGTCGGAACGAGTGTGTTCATCATGACATTTACTGCCTTTACCGGTGCAGTTTCGCATTTTGCAATCGGGGGAATGCCGAATATAGCGGTGTGGATCTTATGTATTGTGTTCACACTGTTGTGGGCAAGGATTGCGGCAGTATTTGCGAATAAGGCAACACCGAAGACATTGAACCGGGCGACGGGTGTGATATTAGTGGTTCTTGGGATTGTGGTTATGGCGTTTTCTATTTTAAATTAATAGAGAGCAGGAAGAAATTAATATTATAGGAGAGAATAAAAGGTATTAATAGAAAAATAATATGATGTTTTGTTTATTATGCATTCTACAGGGACTGCCGGTGGCAGGTCCTGCAGAAAGAAAAACATTGCTTATGATTCTTTAATATTTCCTTTTTCTATATTTTCTTTGAGTATTTGGTCTGTTACTTTATATAAAGTCTCAGATCCCAGCTGCGTTTTCCGTTGTCTTCCGTATACCTGTTCGGAAGTAACCTGATGCTCACGCCAGTCGCCACCGCCGTTACTGTTATTGAGAAGCAATGGCTGCAGGTTATCCAGGGAATGTGCAAATTTGGATTCCGGTGTCTGGTAATTTTCGAATTCATCAAAGAGTGCAGTCAGTTCTTTTTTCTGATCTTCTGGTAACAGTGAGAAAATCCGTTCTTTGGCAGCATCTTCACGTGCTTTCTGCGTCTTTAATCCTTCTGTATCGTAGGCATAAGTATCTCCGGCGTCAATTTCCACAATGTCATGGATCAGGCACATGATCATAACTTTTGCGATATCGACGGGTTCATTGGCATAATCTTTTAACAGGTATGCCATGATTGCCATATGCCAGGCATGCTCTGCATCATTTTCGCGCCTTCCGTGTCCGGAGAGGTGGGTCTGTCGTAATATATTCTTTTCTTTATCAATTTCGAGAATGAAATCAAGTTGTTGTTTTAATCTTTCCTCCATGATAATTCCTCCTTGTGCGTTCAGTACGAATAAACTATAAGATAGTATAACATAAAAGAAAGCATAATGAAAAGCAAAAACATAGAAAACATATAAAACATATAAAACATATTGACTTAATAGGAAAATGGTGTTAAACTCCAGTTATTAAAAGATAAAAGCTCAGAAGGCAGGTGCAGGAAGTAATGAAACAGATATTATGCTTTGGGGATTCGAATACGTGGGGATTAGATGGAGAGACCGGAAAGCGTTTTCCGTGGGAAGAACGATGGACCGGAATCTTACAGGAAAAACTGGCGGACCGGGATATTAGAATTGTTGAGGAAGGTCTGTGTGGAAGAACGACCATATTTGAAGATCCGCTTCGCCTGGGAAGACGGGGAACAGAATTGCTTCCGACATTATTGGAGACGCACACGCCGGATGCAGTCGTATTGATGCTTGGAACGAATGACTGCAAAACCATATTCGGAGCGTCAGCAGAAATCATCGGAAAAGGAATTGCCAGGCTACTTGAACAGATTAATCAGTATGCAGATAAGATGAAGGTTCTTGTGATATCTCCGATCTATCTGGGAAAAAAGGTATGGCAGGACGGATATGATCAGGAATTTTCGCCAGAATCCGTAGAAGTATCAAAGAAATTAGAACTGGTATATGAAAAAGTGGCCGGAAAGTATGGCAAACGATTCATGCGGGCAGCAGATTATGCGAGTCCGTCGGAAGCAGATCAGGAGCATATGGATGGACAGAGTCATAAGATTCTTGCAGATGCGATTTATAGAAAATTAGAAGCAGAGATTTTATAGAAAAGATAAAAATCCGTTGTCAGTCAATGGTATGTCCTGTTTTACTGGAGTTCCGGTAAAGGGAACATATCAGGATAAGACAACGGATTTTCTGCTATCTTTTGGATGTAACTTCTGCAACGGATTTCCCGGTGATTAATTCCATTACCGTACTTTTGGCATCGATAGCGGTAAACACTCCTGCAAGAATGAAAATGGCCCCGAGATATCCCATCTCCGTGAGCTTCTCATGCAAGAAGATGAAGGAAAAAATCGCTGCAAAGATCGGTTCCAGGGAGAACAGGAATCCGGTATTCTCCGGTGTTGTATATTGCTGCACAACAGTTTGTACAACGAATCCGTAAGCTGAGGACAAGAGAGCAAGTCCAAGAACGGAGATCCAGTCCAACGCGGTGCTCGGAAATATCGGGGATCCGAACACCAGCAGACCGATTATGGAATAAAGACAGGTAAAGCCCTGCTGGTAGACTCCGAGTGCAAGTGGATCTACCTGTCTGGTAAAATAGCTGTTTAATACAATATTGATTGAATAACTGAAAGCCGAAAGCATACAAAGCAACGTTCCGGGCTTGACAGCAAATATATCACCGCCGTTGATCAGTACCATTCCGATTAATACGATAATGATTCCAAGCCTGACATGATGCTCCGGAAGTCTCCGGGAAATAACTGCATGAATGACCGGAACAAGCACAACGGTGGTGCTGAGGATGAATCCACTCTGAGAAGCAGTGATTGTATTTAATCCGTAAAGGATTGGCGTAAGGTTTGTAAAAAGCAGAAAGCCGGTGATGGCACTGTAGAGTAAAAGTCTTTTATTAACTTTCAGTAACCTTTTGAAAAATATAAGTACCAGAATCAGAAATGCGATTCCTGTACGCAGAGCCATCAGCATCAGAGGGGAAAGTCCCTCAATTCCAAGTTTCATAAATATATAAGAAGTTCCCCATGCCATAGAGCAGGTTGTAAGAATCAGATTGGCTTTTTTTGTCGACATAATCGGCGATTCCTCCTATGTAATAGTTTTCTTGTTTTTTATTATATAGTAGAATAGAATATAAGTAAAATTCATATTTATCATGATGAGAATAAGAAAACAAAATATTTTGAAAAATAATCAAAAAAGACATAAGGAGAATGTAGAATCATGAGATATTCAAAATATACAATTTTCTTAAAAGTAGTGGAATTAGAGAGCTTTTCAAAAACAGCAGATTTTTATAAATACTCTCAGTCAGCAGTCACACAGATTGTGAAGTCTCTGGAAACGGAACTTCAGATGACATTATTAAAACGAAGTCACGCAGGAGTGTGTCTGACTTCAGACGGAGAACAGCTCATCCCCTATATATGGGAACTGGCAATGGCAGAAGAAAGAATGTGGGAAAAAGCCGGAGAAATCACAGGAATGGACCGGGGACTGATCCGGATCGGGGTATTCAGCAGTATTGCGTGTCACTATCTGCCGGGGGTGATGAAAGAATTCCGAAAATTATATCCGGGAATTGATTTTGAACTGCATACGGGAGATTATTCCAAAATCGAGCAGTGGATTGCTGAGGGGCTGGTAGATTTCGGATTCCTGATCCGGCCGGTGCGGACGGACTATGATACCATTGACATTATGACGGATGAAATGCTGGCCGTTCTTCCAGAAAAGCATCCAATGACAGAAAAAACAGAGATTCCATTAAAAGCATTTGAGGATGAGTCAGTTGTACTGCTTCAGGAAGGCGGCAAGCAGGAAATCGAAGAACATTTCAAAAAGAATAAGATCGCACCGCACATTTCTTATTATTCCGGGGACGATTATGCAGTGATGTCTATGGTGGAAAACGAGCTGGGAATCGGGATACTGTCGGAACTGGTGATGAAAAGATGCGATTATCATATCGTAACAAGAAGTCTGAAACCGGAGCTGCACCGGGAGATTGTGATCGCGGTAAAGAATGAGAAGAATGCTTCGGTAGCGGTGAAGAAATTCCTGCAGTTTGTAAGAAAAAGGGAAAATCCTTGATTCGTGTATTTTTAAGTAATAAAATATGGAGAAGTGGATAGTGTATATCTATAAATAACAACATTTCAGAAAGGGAGCCTTAGAAATTGCTGGAAAAATTAAGAGAACTTGGAATCAGAGATGAGCTGATCCGTGAGATAACAGAATATAGGGAAACATACCCGGTAGAACAAGAATATGGTTCAAGAATTCCGAAACTGGAACAATTTTACTATGGAAAAGAAGTCTGGGAGCAGGCAATTACCGCAATTTTGTGTGGAGAAAATATTCTGTTGGCAGGTCCGAAAGCAACGGGAAAGAGTCTGTTTGCAGAGAATCTGGCGGGAGTATTTACAAGACCACGGTGGGATGTGTCGTTTCATGTGAATATGGATGCAGCTTCATTGATTGGTATGGATACATTCCGTGGGGGAGAGGTATCTTTCAGACCGGGGCCGGTGTATACAGCGGCAAAAGCCGGTGGATTTGCCATATTAGATGAGATCAACATGGCAAAAAGTGAAGCAATGGCAGTACTTCATGCGACACTGGACTTCCGGCGGACGATTGATGTTCCAGGATACGAACGTATGGAATTACATCCGGCGACAAGATTCATTGCAACGATGAACTACGGATATGCGGGTACAAAAGAACTGAATGAAGCACTGGTATCCAGATTTGTCGTAATCCAGATGCCGATGATTTCAAAGGAAAGTCTGATTAAATTAATAAGAAAGCATTATCCGGACATCAGGGAAGAAGGAGCAGGAGAACTGACATTTATGTTTCTGGAATTACATAAGAAATGTGAAAATGGAGAGATATCTTCCAAGGCTCTGGATCTGCGTGGTCTTTTAGGAGCAGTCGGTCTGATGGAAAAAGGACTTGATATATTTACGGCACTGGATATGGGAATTACCAATAAAACATTTGATGCCTATGAACAGACCCTGATTCGTGATACGATCCGTACAAGAATCTCGAAGAAAACGGTGAAGAAAGATTTGTTTGTGAAGTAGCAGGAAAGTAGTGTGTTATAGCATGGCGGAAATAGAAGAACAAGAATTAAGAGAAGCAAAAAGAGCATGCAATTTTATATGGGCGGCGGCAGAAAATTATGAACTTGAACCACTTTTCCTTGCATTTGCATCGAACGGAACGGCAGATATGTATCTGAATCTGATTATCGGTCTGACTTACAAATGGTACGATCAGGAGAAAATAGATGATTTTTTTAATCAGCTGGGAGGAAAAGACCGGGAACTGTATGAAGGTCTTCTTTGGATCGGACTTGAGAATGCATTGTACCAAAAAGAAAGAAAAATAAGATCAGTAATGGAAGAACTGCGAAGGGAGTATGCGCTGGATAATCTGAACCGTTACAGGAATTATAAAGAATATGCAAGGATAGAACAAATCCGGAATGCACATTGCAGAGAAATTTTGGGACAGCCATCCGAACTAATTACAGAAGAGGAAGAACTTCTGCATGCATTTTCCTATACGGAAGAGATGACAACGGATGAGATTCTGGAACAGACACGAGAGAATCTGTGGAAATATTTTTCTTATTGTCCGTCAAAAGCTGCGAAAAAAAAAGGTGTTTACTTTCTTCAGAAAGTTGCCGGAGCATTCCATTCTGTTGGAAAAGTGAGTGCCACATATGTACGGGCGAAGCATTATGAAGATAAAGATGTTGGCAGTGAGGAAAAAACAGGAGTTATAGAGCGGTCAAAGCATTATCTGGTGCAGTTCTCATTAAAAAATGATCCGGGGGAGGCAAGAATATATGTAGAAGCCTGCTTTGGCAAGAATATGTACCCGCAGACTGAGCAGGAAAGAATAGAGCGGGAGATATGTGTGGATAAACATAAGAATTGTCATGTACTCTTTACAAGAGGAAGATCAGGATGGAAAGAAAAGCAGAAGAGCAAAACAAAATTAAAAGAACTTTCGGAAATAGAAAGAAAACGAGAAAGACAGGAAATCCTGGAATTTCAAAAAGAATCTGCCCAGCAATATGAGAAAAATAAACAGTATTATGAGAAGAATCGTGCAATATACAGAAACAGTATAAGAAAACTTACAGAGAAATTACGCATCTGTCTGGAGACGCAGGACGAGACATTTCCAGAAATGGCAACGCACGGGAAGATCCATCCGAGAGAAGTATGGAAAGCAGTTTATCTGGATAATCCAAGAGTATTCGAACGGAAAGAAGAAGTGGAGATTCCGGGATTTTCAGTCGATATGCTGATCGATGCATCGTCTTCCAGAAAGCAGATGCAGGAACAGATTGCGGCGCAGGCATATGTCCTGGCAGAAAGTCTGGAAGAGTGTGGAATACCGGCACAGATATATTCCTATTGCAGTATCCGGGGCTTTACGGTGATGCGGATCTTTAAAGATTATGAAGAAGAAAAGGTTGGAAATGAATTATTCGGATATGTTGCGGCAGGAAATAACCGGGACGGACTGGCTCTGCGTGCAGCAGGATATTTGATGGAAGCAAGTAAGAAAGCAAAAAGAATTTTACTTGTACTGACGGATGCAAACCCTATGGACGACCAGAATATCGGTGAGGGAGCTTTTTATACGAACAAGGAATATACTGACCAGCCGGCAATAGAGGATACAGCAAGGGAAGTTCAGAGGTTAAAGCAAAAAGGAATCCAGGTCATAGGAATCTTCATGGGAAGTGCAAAATCCAGAGAGGTAGCAAGAGAGATATTCGACCGAGAACTGGTACAGATTCAGAATATTAATGATTTTGCCGGGGCAGTGGGGCGAGTGCTGGGAGAAGTGATGACGCCATAGGGGACGTGAAAAAGTGGCTTTTTCAGTGTCCCCTATGGCTTACAAAGCACATATATTAATAACAAAAGCATCTGGAGTTAATGTATGACCAGTCAGAAACTAGAAAATCTTTTAAATCTTGCACTGAATTCCGCGGAAGATGAGCGGGAAAAATCCTTGAATTTAAATGTTGGATATGATCCGCTTGACCGGGAATGGGATCTGATCATCAAATATTCCGTAAATCTGGACCGAGTCAGGAAGATAGCATCCAAAGTAACAGAACTTCAAAATGAATATGCAGTCATCCGAATTACAGAATCCAGAATCGACATCTTATCGGGAATTCCGGAAGTTGAATATGTAGAAAAACCAAAACGGCTGTTCTTTCAGGCGGCAGAAGGAAGGCGTGTGTCTTGTATCAATGCGGTACAGGATACACGCCTTTCTCTGTATGGACAGGGAATATTGGTTGCAATCATAGATTCGGGAATCGATTATGCGAATATAGATTTTCGAAATGCAGACGGAAGCACGAGGATTCGGTATCTGTGGGATCAGTCTCTGAATCCGGCAGATGGGGAAACAGCACCGGTTGGATACAGCATCGGTGTGGAGTATACGAAAGGACAAATAGATGAAGCATTAAATGCACAAACTGTATCAGAACAGAGAAGGCTTGTGAGAAGCCAGGACATTTCCGGACACGGTACGGCAGTGGCGGGAGTAGCAGCAGGAAATGGAAGAAACAGTGGAGGACGTTATGCCGGAGTTGCCATGCAGAGTGAATTGATCGTTGTAAAACTTGGTAATCCCATACAGGAAGGATTCCCAAGAACGACAGAGCTAATGATGGGGATCGATTATATAATAAGAAAGGCACTGGAGCTTCGGATGCCTGTAGCTGTGAATATCAGTTTTGGAAATACATACGGCGGACATGACGGGACGACACTTCTGGAGCGGTATATCGATGATGTGTCCAATATATGGAAGAGTGTATTTTGCATCGGAACCGGAAATGAAGCGGCAAGTGCCGGGCATACTTCCGGTAGAATTATTTCAGAAGGAGAAGAGACAATCCAGCTTGCAATTCAGAGCAGACAGTCATCGATCAGTATCCAGATATGGAAAGAATATACGGATCAAATAGAGATTTCGATCATCAATCCATCGGGAGTGCGGGTCGGACCGGTACCGGAGATATTGGGACCACATCGCTTCCGAATTGGTCAGACAGAAATACTGCTTTATTATGGGGAACCAAGTCCTTACAGCATTTCCCAGGAAATCTATATAGATCTGCTTCCGGTAGAAAGTTATCTGACAGAAGGAATATGGAGAATTGTTCTAAGTGCCGGGAAGATCGTGACAGGACAATATGAAATGTGGCTTCCAAGCGACAATGTATTGAACCGTGGAACAGGATTCTTGTTTCCAACAGATGCTACGACGCTCACAATTCCATCTTCTGCCAGCCGTGCAATATCCGTAGGAGCATATGACGCAAGGACATTTGCATATGCGGATTTTTCGGGAAGAGGATTTACCAGACTTACAAATATGGTGAAACCGGATCTTGTGGCACCGGGAGTGGAAGTTATGACAACAACAGTGGGCGGAGGATATGCGGCATTTACAGGAACATCCTTTGCCACGCCATTTGTGACAGGAAGTGCAGCGCTTTTGATGGAATGGGGGATTGTGAGAGGAAACGATCCATATCTATATGGGGAAAAAGTGAAGGCGTATCTGAGACGTGGAGCGAAAAAAGTACCGGGATTTGACGAGTATCCGAATGAGGAAGTGGGGTATGGGGCCTTATGTACAGCACAAAGTCTCCCCCAAATATGAAAAACGGCTGATCTGAAAAAGTAAATTTCAGTGCCCGAGTAATAAGGATAAAAGGTACATTTTTTTAGTGGGATAATGTTTCCAAAAGTGCTAAAATAAAATCATCATACATAAAGCGAGGCGTAAAACAATGAAAAAAATCAAGTGGGGCGTTATAGGAACTGCCGGAATTGCCAGAAGTTGTACCATTCCGGGAATGATACAGGCATACAACTGCGAATTATATGCAATTGCCGGAAGAAGCATAGACAAAGCTGAACAATTTAAAGAAAAATTCGGATTTGAAAAAGCTTATGGAAGTTATAAAGAATTGTTGGATGACCCGGAAGTGGAAGCGGTATATATTGCACTGCCAAATACTTTACATTATGAGTGGGCCGTGAAAGCTATGAAAAGCGGCAAACATGTACTGTGTGAAAAGCCGCTTGCACCGTGTGAAAAGCAGGTGAAAGAATTATTTGAAACAGCAAAAGAGAATCATGTATATCTTATGGAAGCTTTTGCGTATCAGCACAGTCCATATATCACTGCAATTAAGAAAGAAATAGAAGATGGAACGATAGGAGAAGTTTGTTATATAGATTCCGCATTTATCACATCGGATTATAATAAGGAAAATATCCGGATGAGACGGGAGACTCTTGGAGGGTGTACATACGATCTTGGAGTATACAACACAAGCCTGACGTTAGGACTTCTGAATGAAGAACCAGAAAAAGTCGAGGCTTCCGCAATCTTTTCGGAAGAAAAGATCGATAAGCTGACTTCTGTAGTCATGGAATTCGCAGATGGAAAGAAAGCAGCATTTACCTGTGGCATGACGCTTGCAACGAATCAGGACAGGAGACTGGACTGTCTGGAGATAGATGGAACGAAGGGAAGTATTACCGGAACCAAATTTGCATTCAATGGTGATGGAGAATTAAGCTATACGATTCGTACGGCTGAGGGGCAGGAAGAAGTAAAGACGGTAGAAGTTCCACAGAATTATCGCCTGGAGGTAGAACAATTCGGCAGATGCATCGATGAAAATGAGATTCCGGCGGTTACGGAAGAATTTTCGCTGAAAAATGCGAGACTTGTTGAGAGGATTCTGGAGGAAATCGGATATTAAGATGAAAAAGAATGAAAAGATCAGGACGCCGTTAGGAATTATTTCTGTTTTCAAGAATGAAATACCTGAAAGATATCATTGTGTAGTGGAACCGGAGATTTTACGTATCAGTGAGACGCATATAAGGATTCTGACAATAGATCAGGCCGTATCCTGGGGAGAAGAAGTGTATTCACCAAGACTTCATCAGAACTGTATGAATCCTGAAAATATTACACTATATCCACTGGAGATTGAGTGGAATGGGGATAAAGTTACGGTTTCAGATCATTATGGGATGAAAAAGTGGATAACCGGGGAAAAGTTACCGGAAATTCAAGACTGGAATTTAAAACTGAAAAAATTAAGATGTAATCCTTGCAGAAACTGTGGAAGATGTTAGAAAGCGAAAGAAAAGAGGAAAAATATGAATTATTCAGAATGTATAGAAAATGCAAGAACACGTATTGGAAATTATTGTAAGGCCTGTCCGGAGTGTAATGGACGCGCCTGCAAGAATCAGATGCCTGGACCTGGGGCAAAGGGAATCGGAGATACAGCTATCCGTAATTATGATAAATGGAAAGAAATCCGTGTTCAGATGGACACAATTGCAGAAAACAAACCGGTGGATACATCCCTGGAGCTCTTCGGAAAGAAGTTTTTATATCCATTTTTTGCAGGACCGGTTGGTGCAGTGGGATTACATTACGGCGACTGTCTGGATGATGTGAGATACAATGATATTCTTGTGTCAGCATGTGCAAAATACGGGATTGCCGCATTTACAGGAGATGGTCTCGACAGTAATGTGATGGTTGCTGCGACAAAAGCAATCGGGAAAACAGACGGAATCGGAATCCCGACTGTGAAACCATGGAACATAGATACCGTTGCAGAAAAGATGAAGATGGTTCAGGAATCAAAGGCATTTGCAGTGGCAATGGATGTCGATGCAGCAGGACTTCCATTTCTTAAGAACATGGAGCCGCCGGCAGGGAGTAAGACAGTAGAGGAACTTGGAGAGATCGCAAAGATTGCAGGAATACCATTTATTGTAAAAGGTGTTATGACAGTCAGAGGAGCCCTGAAGGCAAAAGAGGCCGGGGCATCTGCAATTGTAGTATCGAATCATGGAGGACGTGTGCTGGATCAGTGCCCGGCGACAGCAGAGGTGCTGGAAGAGATCGCCAGGGCAGTAGGGGATTCTATGAAGATATTTGTAGATGGCGGAATCCGGAGTGGTGTAGACGTATTCAAGGCCCTGGCACTCGGAGCAGATGCAGTCATCATTGCAAGACCATTTGTGACTGCCGTTTATGGAGGTGCGGAAGAAGGCGTAAAGTCTTATATAGATAAGATTGGAACAGAGCTGGAAGACACGATGAAAATGTGCGGGGTAACGAGTCTCAAAGAGATCACCAGAGCGTCTGTCTGGATGAAATAATTACCAGATTCCCATGATATGCTGCATTCCGAGACTTACGATGGTAATTCCGATCCAGCAGCATCCACCGAGCATAAGTGGTTTTCCGCCGGATTTAATCAATTTCACAACATTGCTGTTAAGTCCGATCGCAGCCATAGCCATAATGATAAAGAATTTCGACAATTCTTTTAACGGAGCAAATACATCTGCACTGACACCCATAGTCATACATACAGTTGTGATCACAGCTGCAATGATGAAGTATAAGATGAACATAGGAAATGCTCTCTTTAAGCTGAATTTGTTTGATGCTGAGTCAGCATTTCCAGATTTTGCAGCAGATTTTGCACGGATCAGGGACAATACCAGTGTAATCGGAATAATTGCCAGTGTACGTGTAAGCTTTACGGTCACGGCTGTATTCAGTGTTTCACTTCCGAGCTTCCACATACTGTCCCAGGTAGAGGCAGCAGCGGTGACCGAAGAAGTATCATTAATAGCGGTTCCGGCAAATAATCCGAAAGAGCTTCCACTTGTAGTGTCAAAGCCAAGTGCACTTCCAAGTACAGGGAAAAGTACGGCAGCGATAACATTAAAGAAGAAGATTACAGAGATTGCCTGTGCAACTTCAGTATCATCTGCATCGATGACCGGTGCAGTGGCAGCGATCGCAGATCCTCCGCAGATGGATGAGCCGACCCCTACGAGAATCGAAGTATTGGATGGGACATTCATGATCTTGCGGAGAACCCACGCAATGATCAGAGAAGTACTTATCGTACATACGATGATCGGAAGGGATTGCTTTCCAGTCTGTAGAATAACACCAAGATTCATTCCAAATCCAAGCAGTACAACAGCTGTCTGTAAAATAATCTTAGAAGTCCATTTGATACCTGGTTCGGCTTTTCCTTTATTGGTCCATACTAGTGTAATCAGCATTCCGGCCAGGATCGCGATGACAGGTCCGCCGATAACCGGGAAAGCCTTTCCAAGAAGCCATGATGGAATCGCAATCACAAAACAAACCAGTATACCGTTTAGGTTTTTGTTAAAAAAATTCATGTTTTTTCCTCTTTCTCATTCTTTTATTGGTTCATACGGGTTTCCACTAGAGATTATAACACTGGATAACAATAATAAATAATTATATAATATTATCGAATGATAATAAAAAATTATTAAAAAATCAAATTGACAATGAAAGGAAAAAGATTATGCTGGATTTTAGAACAGATACATTCCTTGCAGTATGTGATACAATGAATTTCACAGAGGCGGCAAGAAGGTTACATATTACGCAACCGGCAGTTTCGCAACATATTCGTTTCTTTGAAAAGGAATACGATGTCAAGTTGTTTTCTTATTGTAATAAACAGTTGTATCTGACTCAGGCAGGAGAGATACTTAGAAAACGGCTGATGACAATGAAAAATGATCAGCTGGCAATTATGAATGAGATAAGAAATGAATCCCATAAGATGGAATCACTTTCCATAGGAGTTACGATGACGATTGGAGAATATGCAATTGTAGATAAAATAGCAGATTTCCTGATCAGCCATCCGGAGATAAACCTGCATATACATTATGGAAATACAACGCAGCTGTTGACATTGCTTGATGAAGGAAGGATTAATCTTGCGCTTGTAGAGGGCAATTATCCGAAGGAAAATTATGAACATAAAAATTACAGTACGGAAGAGTATATAGCAGTTTGTGCCAGAGATCACACATTCAAAGAAAAATTTCCAGAAACAATGCAGGAACTGGTGAAGGAGCGCCTGCTTGTACGTGAACCGGGATCCGGGACAAGAAATATTTTAGAGGAGTTACTTCTTGCAAGAGGAATGGGGATAAAAGATTTTCTCCATTATACAGAAGTGGAAAATATGCATACAATTATCGGGCTTTTAAAAAGAGATTGTGGAATTTCATTTATGTATAAGATTGCAGTAGCGGATGAACTTAAGAATGGAACATTGAAAGAAATCAGACTTTCAGATTTTAAAATGCAGCATGCTTTTGATTTTATCTGGGAAAAGGGCAGTATTTATACAGAAAAATATATTGGAATATGTGAGGAACTTCTGAAAAAAGAGAATATCATATATTGATTAGTTGTACTTATCGATAATGAAAGAAAGTACAAATCGGGAAGGATGGGAATCATATGATGACAAGAGAAGAAGCATTAGCATACGGAATGTCTTTTGACAATGTATATGAAGAAAAGCCATTCCGTGATCCAAACTGGCAGCTGGTGCGGATCAAAGGAAGTAAAAAAACATTTCTGTGGATCTATGAACGGGAAGGCTATATCAATCTGAATGTCAAAGTGAATCCGGAGTGGAGAGACTTCTGGCGCTCGACGTATGAGTCAGTGACGGCCGGGTATCATCTGAATAAAGAACACTGGAATACGATCATTCTGGATGGGACTGTTCCGGAAAAAGAGATTAAAAGAATGATCGCAGAAAGCTATGATCTGGTTACGGACAGTCCGACAAAGAGAATTTACGAAGCAGTGAAGTGTATTCCAAAAGGGCATGTGGCAACTTATGGGAAGATCGCAGAGATGGCGGGAGACCCCAGAATGGCAAGAGCCGTGGGCAATGCACTGCATAAGAATCCGGATCCGGAGCATATTCCGTGCTTTCGTGTGGTCAATGCGAAAGGAAAACTGGCCGGGGCATTTGCGTTTGGTGGAGAGGATGTGCAGGCAGAACTTCTTCGGGCGGATGGAGTCGAAGTGATAAACGGCCGGGTAAATCTAGAAAAATACGGAATAAAAGCTGCCAGTGGCAGACTTCCAGAGATTTAAACGCCATGTAGGATAGACCAGAGGGAGTGTGGGAAAATAACTTTTTCTATATTCCAGGTGGAATAGTATGAAGCGAAGAAACCGGGAGACGATACATTGTACTGTCACCTTGTGGATTCGGAGCTGCAGATAAAATAAAAAAGAAAAGAAGATAAAAATGAAACAGATTGCAAAGAAAATAACAGAATATGTAAAGAAAAGTAAAAGAGCAAAGCTATATGGAGTATTTGGTCTGATATATTTGATTGCAGTCATATTTGTCATGAATGACGCATGGCTGTATCAGACACCAATTGCAAAGCTGACAAAAGTAGAGACAAGCGTGGCAGGAGAAAGCAAAAGTACCCGTGGAACACAAGAAATCAAATATAAGCAAAAGATCCGGGGGGTGATATTAAATGGAACGAATAAAGGGAAAATCGTTGATTTTTCTAATGAATATACCTATACAGGAATGTTAAAGCAGAAATATCACAAAGGGGATAAGGTATTGCTGAACGGGTCTGAAAATAATGTGGGATCCAGTATACAGTGTGTAAAAAGAGATACGGAACTTGTTATTTTGCTTGGTCTTTTAATATTGGTATTGATGATGATTGCGGGAAAGAAAGGCTTGCTTACAATTGTGACAGTGGGAATCAATATTGTGATATTTACAGCAGGATTCCTAAAAAGCGGTGATGATGCGGATGTTGTAGCAATCTGTAATAAAATGGTGATTTTCTTTGCTGTTGTCACATTGATCGGGTTAAACGGACTTCACAGGAAGACGTGGGCGGCCTTATTGTCAACATTATGTATACTGGCAATGATCATGGGGATATTTGATGCAGTGATCAGTCATACTGCGGAATTGGATTATTCTACAATGGAATATCTGGGGAGTATTGATAATCCGGATGAGATTTTTCATGCGGAGATCCTGCTATCCGGGCTTGGAGCGATCATGGATGTTGCAGTGGCAATTTCTGCGGCTTTGAGCGAGATTGTTACGAAGCGGCCAGAAGTTACATTTCGGGAGTTATTCCGATCCGGAAGAGAGATAGGATATGATATTATGGGAACGATGATCAATGTATTATTGTTCGTGTTTGGCTGTGGCTTGATTCCGATGTGCGTGATCAGGATGAATAACAGTGTCCGGTTTATGACGATTATAAAATTACATATTCCGTGTGAATTATGTAGATTCTTCATAGAAAGTATTGGAATTGTACTGGCAATACCAGTATCTATCCTGATCACATCTGTGATGATGAAATTAACGATAAGGAAGGTGAAGAAGACATGTTGATGATACTGGGATTGATTCTGTTATTTTTGATCATGATTATTGGCGGGGACAGAGGTGTGATATCATTGATAGCACTGGTTGGAAATATGTTGTTGCTTAGCCTGGCTATCTGGCTGATGGCAGCGGGAGCACCGGTACTTCTGGTTACGATCGGAATGGGAATCATCATTTCATGTGTAACATTATTTTATCAAAATGGTACCAATGAAAAGACGAAGAGTGCATTTGCAGCAGTATTGATTACAATGACGGTCCTGTTTTTCTTTATCTATATGGTGGTGTGGAGAAGTGAGGCAGGAGGACTGAATGAAATCCAGGCTGCGGAAGATGATGTATTATATTACAATATGAATCTGGATATTAATATGAGAAATGTTGCGACAGCCGTGATCATACTCAGCACGTTAGGTGCTGTGTTAGATATGGCACTTACGGTTACCACTTCCGTTTACGAGGTCAGTATTCACAAACCGGAGATGAAACTGACAGAACTTGTAGAAAGTGGAATGCAGATCGGAAGAGAAGTAATCGGGACAACGGTGAATACATTGCTATTTGCGTATCTTGGAGAATCACTATTATTATTTTCTTATCTGAAGATGCAGGATTATACACTGGAAACATTATTAAATTCGAAAATATTGTTCCAGAATTGTGTATCAATGATATTTGGTGCGATCGCCTGTGTAGTGGTGATGCCGGTTGCGGCGGTATTGGTTGGAAGGCATTTGCCCGGGTATAATCATTAACTGATTATATCCGGAGCATTATTTTCGCAGAGAAAATACCATCTTCATAGGTAAAGTCACAGACACCACCGTTTTTGTCGGTAATGTGGCGGACGGATTCGATTCCTATGCCGTTTCCGGAGCGTTTGGAGGATTGGAAAACATTGTTTTCTTGTTGTATTTTACCATCGAAGGTATTCTCCACATGAATCAGAAGCAGGTGATTATGGTGGGGATAAACCTCCACATTAATCTTTCTGCGGGCGGGTTCTGTTTTCACACTTGCCTGGATGGCATTTTCCAGCAGATTGGAAAATACAAGGCACAGATTAATCTCATCTATGGAAAGATCAGTGGGCAGGGAAACCAGAGCATGAAAAGGAATATTTTCTCTTTTGGCAAGTGTGGAATAATATCCGAAAACACTGTCAACAGCCTGATTTTCACAGAAATGGAGGTTATAGTCAGAGATTTTTTCGGTTGTAGCGGATAGATATTTTTTAATCTTTTCCATGTCACCCTGCTCTGCCAGAGAGGACAGTTGGACAAAATGATGGCGGATGTCGTGACGCGCCTGTTTTGCTTCTTCAATGGCCATACAGAGATTCTCGTATCTTTCCTGCTGAAGGGAAAGAAAATGGTTCTCCTGCTGAAGTCGGGCATTTCTGTTCAGGCTGACCGCCATCATGAGAAACATGACATAAAACAGGAGCAGGATTATGAGCAGTACAAGACTTAAAACAATATAACACTGCAGAACCCGCCCGGTATATAAAGTGCTGCGGTATTTAGGAATCATAAAAAGATTCACTCCGATGAAGATTACCGGAAGGATCCAGAATACATACCAGGTTTGGGCAAAGTTTTCGTCTGCGATCATTGTCTGAACACAGTGACGGGCAGGATACCAGGCTGCCAGAACAAACAGCAGGCAGATGACGTTATAGAAAATTCCGGCACCGGTACGAAACCACAGCTCATTTTCTGTAATATGCAGGTCAGCAGTTATAAGTGCATTGACTGCCCGGGAAAGACTGTTGACACATGCAAAAACTGCAAAGACTGCCAGAAAAATACTGACGGATTTCCAGACAGAGATTTTTAACGTTTTATGATAAATAAGCATAATAACAGGCAACAGAGGAAACAGGATCCATCTGGTGGGAAAGTGGAGGGCACAGCAAACTGCTCCTCCGAAAATACAGATTCCCAGAAGAAGAGGAAGAAGCCACGCTGTCAGCTTAAGCGGTGTTTGTCGCAGATAGCTTTTTACAGGCAGATATGACAGCAGTATGCCGGGAATGATTACGGAAAGTTCAAGTACAGGGCGAAGTATGTCAGTCATTTCAGGACCTCCTTTGGAACAGAAATTCCATAAATGTCTGTCTGGCGTTTTTGAGCAGCTTCCGGCTGACCGGGACATTGCTTCCGTTATCAAGGCAAAAACCTGATCCGTCAAAATCAACGGCATGCTCCAGATTGATCACAACGCCCCGGTTACACTGATAGAAACGTGCGTCCATTTTCAGGGAGGTTATGAAGGAATCAAAGGACTGGCGGGTGACCAGTTCCCTTTCACCGGCAGTGTAGATGTGGATCATGTGAGAAAAATGCTCTGCGTAGATTATTTTCTGGAAAGGAATCTGAATATTACTGCCGTTTACCTTAACATCTATGTATTTTCCAGAATCCGGGATGCGGGAAAGGATTTCATCTGCCAGTGCGGAAATATCATTTTCACTGTAGGGCTTTACAAGATAGTGCAGAGCCCGGACCTGAAATCCCTCTAAAGCATGGTCAGTGGAAGTTGTTGTAAAGATCAGCAGACAGTCTGTGTCTGATCTGCGAAGTTCTTTTGCGATATCAATTCCATTGGCTCCATTCATATAAATATCCAGAAACACTACAGTGAAAGGGCATTCTTTCGCTGAAGTGAGGAATGTTTCTCCATTTTCATATTCAAATATATCTGTATGGACATTGCGTCTGGAAAACTGAGATTCCAGTCTGTTTCGCAGCAGTGTCCGTTCGTCTGAAATATCATCAACAATTGCAATTTTCATAGTAGATCTTCCTTATATATATTTATAAAATTCCGCTTGCTGAGACTTTTTCATCTGTGTAATCTATAGCCGCAGACAGGCAAGTGGAGTAGTTATTTCAAAAACGCTCTGGTAACAGTATATCACAAAACAATATTACGGAGTTACAATTCGTGCTATTTTCTGTCGCTTCGTGACAGAATTGTTGAAATGATTTCTGCCTTTCTTATAATGAGAATAACAAATGAAACTACCTTAAATGGAAAGGGAGGGGAGTGGTGTCGTGTATTGTATTGCCATATTGACTAACCAGGAACAGGAAGGACAAAAAAGTGCGGAATATATCAGGAATTACTGTACAGAGAAGCAAGTCTTTCCACTGATTGAAATTTATCAGAATCAGGAACAATTTTTTGCACAGACATTGAAAACAGTACCGACAGTGGTGTTTCTCGCATTACCGGGTGTGTCCGGCCTGAATGCAGCAGAACACCTTCGGTCTCTGTATCCGAAATGTGGAATTATCTGGTGCAGTGATCTTGATTTTTCGCTTCATGCGTTCAGGCTGCGGATAGAATATTTTTTTATGAAACCTGTGGAAGAGCAGAAAATAAAAGAAGGTCTTTCCATCTGGTTTGAATGTAAAAAAGGAGGGGGCTATGAAAGAAAAGAAAGTAATTGATTATACCAGAACCTATCGAAGAATTGAGGCAGATAAAAAGAAATGTATTCTGTATATTGTCATACTGATCCTGCTTGGCTTTCTGCTTATGTGGACTCAGATCGATGATCTGACCAGGATGATCTGTAAGATATGTGCCGGTGTTTTAAAGAAATATGAACCGCATATGTATGTTGGAATCCGCTCAGAAACGTATCCTCTGTTTGGAAAAATCAGCTATCTCAGTGCAGAAACCGTATATCCGGGAATACAGATAAGCCTTATAAATACAGGAATTTCTCTTGGAGTAATCATTCTGCTGGCGTGCCTTCCATGGAAGGGTCGCCCTCTTGCTATATATCTGATTCTGTGCAGTGCAATTCATCTGATAAACAGTCTATGGTTTGTGTTTGGAGAAAATATTTTCCGTATACTTTAACCGTTTATTCAAAATTATATATGCTTCAGGAAATTGGCATATGGGTGATGTTTTTTGTTATGACAGTTATGGTCACCGGAATAATAGGAGACAGGGGAGTGATCTATAAGCTTTTGACGCTTCTTGCAATCATGTTGTATTCCATTGTATTTGGAACTGTTCGTAGCTATTATGAAAGGTTATATTATTTTTGTTATTATTCTGATGCTTCTGTACACAGCCAGACATCAGGAAGAAGCGCCTGCGTTGGGAAAACCAGTACTGGTCATGCGGGATACAACAGAACGTCCGGAAGGGGTGGAAGCAGGAACCTTAAAGCTTGCAGGCACGAAGATGGATGATATATACAGAGAATGCAGGCAGCTCCTTACAGAACCAGAGATTTACAGAAAGATGAGTAAGGCCAGAAATCCTTATGGTGATGGGACGGCAAGTATCAAGATCAGAAAAATTCTGGAGGATATAAATGCATGAGTATAAACAAAACCAATGCAAAAAAAAAGTGAAAAATCGAAAGAACGTGGTGGGACTTATTATATTTTGCATAACTGTGGGGATTGTATTTTTGTATGCTTATTATCAGAATCTGAGAAAAGAAATAGATGCCCGTCAGAAATGGCTGGAAACAGATGGGAAAATGGGAATCTACAGGAAAGAGAGTGGAAAACTTATTTATAAAGAAAAGGTTGATTCCGAAGACGGATATCTAGGTATGTATCTTTTCCTTATGGGAAAATACCTGGAAAAGACAGAAAATACAGATTTGCCGGAATACTGGAAAAAAGGAATCAGCCTTGCATTAAAAAAGATTCAAAGCCTGATGCGGGATGGAATCACACAGGTCTCAGAAGAAAATACAACCGCTTATCTGATGGATAATCTGGAAGTATGGAAAGGTCTGCACGAATTGGAACTTGCAGGACTGGAAGATACACAGGCAATCAGTGAAATGCGTAAAAAGATACAGGCGCAGATAGAAAATATATTCTGGGATGATGCGAATCAAAGATGGAGAATTATTGGAAACAGTGATCTGTATGATCAGATAGAATTTTATCCGGATGGTGTTGCTCAGATTTATCCGCTGATCTATGAATTTCCGGTAAAAGAGAAGAAAAAGCAAAAGATATTATATGATCAGTTTACGGAAAAGTTTCAGTGGCAGAAATTGAATAAAAAAAGAAATGGCTTTTTGTGGGCAATGACAGGAATGGCTGCCGCGCAGATGGGAGATATCAATAACCTTGTGGAATTAATAGAAAATTATGAAACAGAATACTGTGAGAATCGAAAATATCCGCTTTACACAGGCGAAGCGGGATGGATATGCATGGAATGTGAGAAATTGTATAGATTATATGAAAGAAAAATAAAAACAGGATTTATACTGTGTGCATGATTGCGGGGGCGCAGATGTCTAAAATGAACCTGTCAGAAACTGTGACTGCTGTGAGATAAACCAGAAGTCGTTGTCGTAAAATGTGGTAAGAAAATCGAGTGCGAAAGAGAATGTTATGCCATGTACAGCTCGGAAAAGAGTTCCCTCGCTGTAGGGCTGTCGCCCTATAAAATAGCAAAAAAGACGCCTTTGCAAGGGCGTCTTTTTTCACCATTTTGCATGGCTTACAGCGTTCACAAATTCTTCACAAATAATTAGCACTCACCTCTTGACAGTGCTAACAAAAAGATGTAATGTTATATTGCAAATAGAACAAGAGCAAAAAGGAGGTTGTCTATATGAATATAAATAAATTTACACAAAAATCACTGCAGGCTGTACAGAACTGTGAACGTATTGCAATGGACTATGGCAACCAGGAGATTGCACAGGAGCACCTGCTCTATGCATTGCTGACACAGGATGACAGTTTGATTGCGAAATTGATGGAAAAGATGGGGCTGGATAAGAATCTCATCATTAACAGAGTAGAAGAAGCCATTCAGAAACGGCCAAAAGTTCAGGGCGGACAGCAGTATGTCGGACAGGATCTGAATAAAGCATTGATTCATGGTGAAGATGAAGCCAAAGCAATGGGAGATGAATATGTATCGGTAGAGCATCTCTTCCTTTCTATTATGAAATATGCAGGCAAAGAAGTAAAAGCACTTTTCCGTGAGATGGGTATTTCAAGAGAAGGATTCTTACAGGCACTTTCAACCGTCAGAGGTAATCAGAAAGTGACCAGTGATAACCCGGAAGATACCTATGATACATTGAATAAATATGGTACAGATCTGGTAGAAAGAGCAAGAGAACAGAAGATGGACCCGGTCATCGGACGTGATTCCGAGATCCGGAATGTGATCAGAATCCTTTCCCGTAAGACAAAGAATAATCCAGTCCTCATCGGAGAACCTGGTGTAGGTAAGACTGCTGTTGTCGAAGGGCTTGCACAGCGTATTGTGCGCGGTGATGTACCGGAAGGCTTGAAAGAGAAGACGATCTTCTCTCTGGATATGGGAGCACTGGTAGCCGGTGCAAAATATCGTGGTGAATTCGAAGAACGTCTGAAAGCAGTACTGGAAGAAGTGAAAAACAGTGACGGAAGGATCATCCTGTTCATTGATGAATTACACACAATTGTCGGAGCAGGTAAGACAGACGGAGCTATGGATGCCGGTAATATGTTAAAACCTATGCTGGCAAGAGGAGAATTGCACTGTATCGGCGCAACGACACTGGATGAATACCGTCAGTATATTGAAAAAGATGCAGCTCTTGAGAGACGTTTCCAGCCGGTTATGGTAGAAGAACCAACCGTTGAAGATACCATCTCAATCCTTCGTGGACTGAAAGAGCGTTATGAAGTGTTCCACGGTGTAAAGATTACAGACGGTGCATTGGTAGCAGCTGCAACCTTATCTGACCGTTACATTTCTGACCGTTTTCTTCCGGATAAGGCCATCGACCTTGTAGATGAGGCATGTGCACTGGTTAAAACAGAACTGGATTCTATGCCGGCAGAGATGGATGAATTGAATCGTAAGATTATGCAGATGGAGATTGAGGAAACTGCATTGAAGAAAGAAGATGACAGATTAAGTAAAGAACGTCTGGAACATTTACAGCAGGAATTGGCAGAACTCAGAGATGAATTTGCAGGAAAGAAAGCACAATGGGATAATGAAAAAGTCGGTATCGAGCGTGTTCAGAAACTCCGTGAAGCGATTGAACAGGTTAATAAAGATATAGAAAAGGCAAAGCATTCTTATGATCTGGAAAAGGCTGCAGAACTTCAGTATGGTAAACTGCCACAACTCCAGAAACAGTTAGAGGATGAAGAAGCCAAAGTAAAAGATGAAGATCTCTCACTGGTACATGAAAGTGTCAATGATGAAGAGATCGGAAGAATCGTATCCCGTTGGACTGGAATTCCTGTTGCAAAATTAAATGAAAGCGAAAGAAGCAAGACTTTACATTTGGGTGATGAACTGCATAAGAGAGTTATTGGACAGGATGAAGCGGTAGAACTGGTAACAGAAGCCATCATCCGTTCCAAAGCAGGAATCAAAGATCCGACCAAACCAATCGGTTCGTTCCTGTTCCTTGGACCTACCGGTGTAGGTAAGACAGAGCTTGCAAAAGCACTGGCAGAGAATCTGTTTGATGATGAGAATAACATGGTACGTATCGATATGAGTGAGTATATGGAGAAATATTCCGTGTCCCGTCTGATCGGAGCGCCTCCGGGATATGTCGGATACGATGAAGGTGGTCAGCTTACAGAAGCAGTCAGAAGAAGACCATATTCTGTCGTATTGTTTGATGAAGTGGAAAAGGCACATCCGGATGTATTCAATATTCTGTTACAGGTATTAGACGATGGACGTATCACCGATTCACAGGGACGTACCGTGGACTTTAAGAATACGATCCTGATCATGACATCCAATATTGGATCTCAGTATCTGCTGGATGGTATGGACGAAAATGGCAACATCAGCCAGGAGAGCCAGAATGCGGTAATGGAAGACTTAAGAGCACACTTCAGACCAGAGTTCCTGAACCGTCTGGATGAGACGATCATGTTCAAACCATTGACGAAAGACAATATTTATGACATTATTGACTTATTAGTAGCTGATGTCAACAAACGTCTGGCTGATCGTGAGATTTCTATTTTCCTGACCGAAGATGCGAAGAAATATGTCGTAGACGGAGGATATGATCCGAATTATGGTGCAAGACCACTGAAGCGATTCCTCCAGAAACACGTCGATACACTGGCAGCAAAACTGATGCTGCAGGGCGACGTAGGCGCACAGGATACGATCATCATAGATGTGGAAGACGGTAAGCTTGTGGCAAGGAGTCAGAGTGTGTGCGAATAATATTTCACATAGATGTCAATTCAGCTTATCTTAGCTGGACTGCAGTAGAACAACTAAAGAATGGAGCGAAAGTGGATATCCGGACGATACCGGCGATCATTGGCGGCGACCAGAAGTCCCGCCACGGTATCGTTCTGGCAAAATCCATTCCGGCAAAAAAATATGGCATTCGTACGGGGGAACCTGTTGCGAATGCCTTTCGTAAGTGTCCGAATCTGAAAAGTTATCCGCCGGATCACCAGATGTACCGCGAATACAGCCGGAGACTTATGGATTTCCTTCGTACCTACACGACACATATAGAACAGGTCAGTGTGGATGAATGTTACATGGATTTTACAGAAATCGCAGACCGGTTCACATCTCCTGTGGAAGGTGCGAATGAAATTAAAGATGAGGTGTATAAAAGGTTCGGATTCACGGTAAATGTGGGGATATCTTCCAGAAAAGTTCTGGCAAAGATGGCATCCGACTTTGAAAAACCGAATAAAGTGCACACGCTGTTCCCGGAAGAAGTTCCGGTGAAAATGTGGCCGCTGCCGATCGGAGAGTTATTTATGGCAGGTCGTTCCAGTGTAGAGACGATGAAGAAGCTGGAAATCTATACGATCGGAGATCTGGCGAATACAGATCCGGCGATTCTTGAATTACATCTGAAAAGTCATGGAAGAAAGTTATGGGAATTTGCCAACGGGCTCGATGATTCGGAAGTAGAAAGCGTCCGGGCAGAAGCAAAAGGAGTCGGTAATTCTACGACACTGCCAAAAGATCTGACAACAGAGAAAGAGGCATTGCCGGTGTTAAAAGATCTGGCTGCAAGCGTGGGTCAACGATTGCGAAAAGCCAGGCAGAAAGCCGGAATGGTCAGTGTGGAGATCAAGTATCACACTTTTAATCAGGTGTCCCATCAGATGCAGATGGAGAAAGCATCGAACCAGGATCAGGATATTTACCGGAGCGCTATTGAATTATTCCGTGAATTGTGGAACGGAGAACCTATCAGACTTCTTGGAATCCGGACGTCTAAATTATCGGAAGAAAGCGAACCGGAGCAGTTGAGTCTGTTCGATATGAAGTTCGAATCCGAAGAGACGAGGAAGAAAAAGAAGAATCTGAAAGAGGCGTTGAAGAAATTAGAAGGAAAATATGGGGACGGGATTGTAAAAAAAGGATGGTAACAATTTTGATATGTCCTTAAAAGTGTATTTGTGTGCCGAAATTAAAGATAGAGTAAAGGGGAAACCCCTTGACAGGTGTAAGAAATTTTGTTACAGTTATGAACATAAGAGCAGTTGCGAATTATATTTACATATAATTTGTGGCTGCTTTCTTTGTATGTTCATATAAATTAAAAAAATAAATAAATTCAGGAGGAATCGAAATGAAAAATGTAAATTGGAAAGAATTATTCATAGATATTATCATTGATATCGTAGCAGGTATGATCATCGCAGTTGGTATTTATAACTTTGCGCTGAATGCAGATTTCCCGGTAGCTGGATTTTCCGGTATCGCGATCATTCTGTATCACTTATTCGGACTGCCGGTCGGTGCCGGAACCATCATCTTGAATGTACCTGTTGCAATCTTCTGTTATAAATTTTTAGGAAAAGAATTTTTCTTAAAATCCATGAAATCGATGATCATTTCATCATTACTGATGGACTACGTAGCACCACTGTTTCCGGTCTATGACGGAAGCAGACTGCTGGCAGCTCTGTGTATGGGCGTATTATGCGGAATCGGATATGCCATGATCTTCATGAGAGGTTCTTCAACAGGCGGACAGGACTTCATCAGCGTGGCAATCAAGAAAGTAAAACCACATATTACGCTTGGAATTATAACATTTGTCCTTGATATCTGCACGATCATTCTTGGAACAGCACTGGTATTCAAGGATATAGACGGCCTGATCTACGGTGTCGTCGTTACTTATCTGATGGCAATGGTAATGGACAGAATCATGTACGGTATCGATGAAGGTAAGATGACCCTGATCGTAACCGACAAAGGTGCTGAGATTGCAGAACAGATTGACGCTTACTCAGGAAGAGGATCTACAATCTTAAAAGGAATCGGAAGTTATTCAAAGAAAGACAAAGATGTTGTAATGTGCGCCTGCAATAACAAGCAGATGTATACCATTAAGAAGATGGTACATACCATCGATCCGAAAGCATTCACTATTATCGTAGAATCGAACGAAGTAGTAGGAGAAGGATTCAAAGAAGAACTTCCGGATATTGAACTGTAAAATAAGACAGTAAAAAATTAGAAGAGACATAAAAGAGCAAGAAGACCAGCCGATTACCGGCAGGTCTTCTTGCTTTAAAAAGAAAATCTTTACATTGCATATAATTTCACAAGCTCTGTAACAACATCCACACTCTTATCCATACCCTCAACTGTAATATGTTCGTAAGGACCGTGATAAGCATGTCCGCCTGTTCCGAGATTCGGGCAAGGCAGCCCCTTGAAGCTTAACTGACAGCCGTCTGTGCCGCCGCGGATCGGAAGTACAAGTGGTGCCACATCTGCATTCTCACACGCTTTTTTCGCATTGTCGATCAGGTGCATACAGGTAGCAATGATCTCTGCCATGTTGCGGTACTGCTCGGAAATTGTAAGCGCTACAGTGCCTTCGCCCCATTTTTCATTCATATCTTTCTCGATTAATTTCAAAGTTTTTTTCTTTGCTTCAAAGAGATCTTTGTCATGGTCTCTTACAATATAATGAAGCTCAGCTTCCGCAACTTCTCCGGACATGCTCATCAGATGATAGAATCCTTCATAATCCTCTGTTCCGCGAGGTGTCTCCATAGATGGAAGAGCATTATTGATCTCCATAGCAACCAGACTTGCATTGATCATAGTATCTTTGGAAGAACCAGGATGTACGTTGAATCCTTTGATCACGAAATCCGCTTTGCATGCGTTGAAGTTCTCGTACTGGATCTCTCCTTCGGTATCACCGTCCAGTGTATAGCCGTAGTCAGCACCGAACTGTTCTACGTTGAAGTGAGAAGCACCGGTACCAATCTCTTCATCCGGTGTAAATGCTACGCACAGAGGTCCGTGAGGAATCTTTTCTTCCTGAACGCGTTCGATCATTGTCATGATCTCTGCGATTCCGGCTTTGTCATCAGCTCCGAGAACAGTCGTGCCGTCAGAAGTGATCAGTGTACGTCCTTTCAGACCTGCCAGATGCGGAAAGTTCTTAGGACTTAAAATAGTATCACTTGTTCCGAGCCTAAGTTCACCACCGTCATAATTTTCAGTAACAATTGGTTTGATATCATGGTCACAGAAGTCTGATACGGTATCCATGTGTGCGATGAATCCGATCGCCGGCTTGTCTTCCAGGCCTTCGGTAGCCGGAAGCTTTCCGTACAGGTAGCACTGGTCATCCAGAATAACATCTGTAAGTCCCAGTTTCTTCATCTCCGCTTCCAGAAGTCTTGCAAGATCGAACTGGCATGCGGAAGATGGTACAGTTTCGCTGTTTTCGTCACTTGGTGTGCGGACAACAACATAATTCAGTAATCGTTCATAAGCTTTCATAAGTTACATTCCCCTTTTCTATATTTTCAAAATATTCTAACTACTACTATAACATAATTTTTCCTTTGCTGCATGGGAAAATGATGGTATACTTAAGATATTGTAGGAAAATAGGAGGCAATCAGATGAAATTAACCCAGTTACTGGAACGTTTAGAATATGAAGTAGTACAGGGAGATGACCAGATTGAAGTTACAGAACTGATCAATGATTCCCGAAAAGTATCAGAAGGCAGCGTATTTGTATGTATCAGCGGAGCAGTGTCTGATGGACATACATATATAGAGCAGGTTGCAGAAAAAGGTGCAGCAGCTGTCATTGTAGAAAAGGATGTAGAAGCACCGGAAGGACTGACAGTAATCAAAGTAAAGGATACCCGTTATGCGCTGGCAATGACATCAGCAGCATATTTCGGATATCCGGCAGAAAAACTGAAAGTCATCGGAATCACAGGAACCAAAGGCAAGACAACAACAACATACATGGTCAAATCTATCCTGGAAGAAGTCGGTATCAGAGTCGGACTGATCGGTACGATCGAGGCAATCATCGGAGACAAGAGCATTCCGGCGAATAATACAACACCGGAATCTTATACTATTCAGAAATATTTTGCAGAGATGGTAGAAGCAGGATGCGAATGCGTTGTCATGGAAGTGTCTTCACAGGGACTGAAGCTTGACCGTACAGCCGGCATTCCGTTTGAGATCGGAATCTTTACGAACCTTGGCGAAGATCACATCGGACCGAACGAACACAAAGACTTTGACGAGTATAAGTATTGTAAGAGCCTGTTGTTTAAACAGAGCAAGATCGGAATCGGCAATGTGGATGATAAATGGTTCAAAGACATTTTCAAAGATGCGACATGCGAAGTTGAGACATTCGGATTTTCTGATAAAGCAGATATCCGTGCCACAGATGTAAAACATATCTCCAGACCAGGATATCTGGGAGTACAGTATCATGTGGCAGGTCTTATGGATTTTGACGTAGAGATTGATATTCCGGGAGATTTCAGCGTATATAACTCACTGACAGCAATCGCAGTATGCAGACATTTTGGTGTGCCGGTAGAAGATATCAAGAAGGCACTGAAAGTTGCAAGAGTTAAAGGCCGTATTGAGATGATCAAGGTATCTGACGACTTCACATTGATGATCGACTATGCACACAATGCAATGGCACTGGAAAGTCTTCTTGATACATTAAGAGACTATCATCCGGAAAGAATCGTGACCGTATTCGGCTGCGGTGGCAACAGATCTAAGACAAGACGTTATGAGATGGGAGAAGTATCCGGTAAATTATCGGACTTTACGATCATCACATCGGACAACCCGAGATTTGAAGAGCCGCAGGCAATCATTGATGATATTGTAGTTGGTATGAAAAAGACAGATGGTAAATATATCACCATCTGTGACAGAAAAGAAGCAATTAAATATGCAATCGAACATGGCCGGCCGGGAGATGTCATCATCCTGGCAGGAAAAGGACATGAGACATATCAGGAAATCAAGGGTGTCAAGTATGATATGGATGAACGTGTTCTGATTAAGGAAGTATTAGAGGAATTAAAGAAATAGATGTACGCTGATATTATCATCGATATTACGCATGAAAAATTAGATAAAGTCTTTCAATACCGCATCCCCTCTCATCTGGAGGGGATGCTTAAGGTTGGAACAGAAGTTGTGGTTCCGTTTGGTAAAGGAAATAAAGAAATCAACGGCTATGTGACAGGATTCTCTGAGCGTGCGGAGTATGCACCGGAGAAGATCAAGGAGATCTTAAGGATTGCCGAAGAAAGTGTAGCGATCGAGAGCAGACTGGTTGCATTGGCAGCCTGGATGAAAGAGTCTTATGGCGGAACAATGATCCAGGCGCTGAAGACCGTCCTTCCTATCAAGAAGAAGGAACGTGCGAAAGAAAAGCAGAAGGTAAGGTTGCTTTTGACAGAGTCAGAAGGAAAAGAAAAGCTGGAGCTGTACCTGCATAAGAACCAGAGAGCGCGTGCAAGACTTCTGGCAGCACTTCTGGATCAGCCGGAACAGGACTATGATTTTCTGATCCATAAGCTGAATCTGACAAGAAGTGTGATAAAAGCATTGGAAGAACAAAAAGTTCTGATACTGGAATCGGAACAGGTATACCGTAATCCGGTAATCTGTCAGCAGAAAGAGCAAAAAGAGATCATTTATACAGAAGAACAGCGGACGGCAATCCAGACATTTTCAAGGGATTATGAACAGGGACTTCGTAAGACCTATCTGTTATATGGTGTGACTGGAAGCGGTAAGACGGAAGTATATATGGAGATGATCGCCAAAGTCTTAAGTGAAGGCAGACAGGCGATTGTACTGATTCCGGAGATCGCACTGACATATCAGACGGTGATGCGGTTTTATACAAGATTCGGAGAACGTGTCTCTATTCTGAATTCCAGAATGTCCCAGGGAGAACGCTATGATCAGATGGAACGTGTGAAAAAAGGTGAGGTTGATATCATGATCGGTCCGAGATCTGCACTTTTCACCCCATTTGAGAAACTGGGACTGATCGTGATTGATGAGGAACATGAACCGACCTATAAGAGTGAACAGGTACCAAGATTTCATGCAAGAGAGACAGCAATCGAAAGGGCACGGATGGAAGGTGCCAGTGTGGTACTGGGTTCGGCAACTCCCTCGCTGGAAGCATTTTATGCATGTGAATGCGGAAGATATCAGATGTTACGGCTTAAGATGCGTACCGGGAAGCAGGAACTTCCGCAGGTATATGTGGCAGATATGCGGGAAGAATTAAAGCACGGGAACCGGTCAATCTTAAGTGACCGGCTGATAGAATTGATGCAGGATCGTCTGGATAAGAAGGAGCAGATGATGCTTTTCCTTAACCGGAGGGGATATGCAGGTTTTGTTTCTTGCAGAGCCTGTGGATATGTAGTAAAATGTCCTCACTGTGATGTGTCTTTGTCGGTACACAGAGGTGGTAAGATGGTCTGTCATTACTGTGGTTATGAGACACAGACAGTTCAGAATTGTCCATCTTGCGGTTCGGCGTATATCGGTGGTTTCAGGGCAGGAACACAGCAGATTGAAGAAATAGTGAAGCGCAAGTTTCCGCAGGCAAGGGTTCTGAGGATGGATATGGATACCACAAAGAACAAAGGCGGACATGAGAAGATTCTGTCGAAGTTTGCAGATGAAGAGGCAGACATTATGATTGGAACACAGATGATCGTAAAAGGGCATGATTTTCCGAATGTGACTTTGGTCGGAGTCCTGGCAGCAGATATGTCTCTGTATTCGGATGATTACCGTTCGGGAGAACGTACGTTTCAGCTGCTGACACAGGCAGCAGGGCGTGCAGGACGGGGAAGACGTCCCGGGGAAGTAGTGATACAGACTTACAGTCCGGAGCATTACAGTATTCAAATGGCTGCAAGACAGGATTATGAAGGCTTTTATGAAAAAGAAATGAACTACCGGGATCTGATGGGATATCCGCCTGCGTCACAACTGATGGCAGTTTTGATGACAGGAGCTGATGAGGTCAGGCTTGCAACAGCAGCAGAATATCTGAAGAAATACGCAGTCAGGGTAAATACAGGTGAAGAGATACAGGTGATAGGACCGGCAAGTCCGTCAGTCGGGAAAGTGAATGATGTATACCGGAAGGTTCTATATCTGAAAAGCAGAGAATATAAGGAACTTGTGTGGATCAAAAATCATATGGAACGTTATATAGAGATCAACAGAGGATTTGCGGACATGAGAATACAGTTTGATTTTAATCCGATGAATATTTTTTAAAAGTATTTTATGAATTAAGAAATAGATAAGTAATAGTGATAAAGGAGAGACAAAAGAGATGGCACTTAGAAAAATCAGGGAATTTGGTGATGAAGTTCTGAACAAAGAATGCAAAGAAGTAACAAAGATGACAATCCGTACAAAAGTACTGATCAATGATATGCTGGATACAATGTATGAGGCAATGGGAGTAGGTCTGGCGGCACCACAGGTTGGAATCCTGAAGCGCATCGTAGTTATTGATATCGGAGAAGGTCCGATCATCCTGATCAATCCGGAAATCATAGAGACATCCGGAGAACAGACAGGCGAAGAAGGATGTTTAAGCCTTCCCGGAAAAGCAGGAACTGTTACAAGACCGAATTACGCAAAGGTAAAAGCATTGAATGAAGATATGGAAGAAGTAATCTTAGAAGGAGAAGGACTTCTTGCAAGAGCATTTTGTCATGAGATCGATCATCTGGATGGTAAATTATATACCAGACTTGTAGAAGGCGAAGTACATGACGTAAATTATGAGGAGGAAGAGTAACATGAAGGTAATATTCATGGGAACCCCGGATTTTTCGGTCGGAACGCTGGAAGCACTGATTGGGGCCGGGCATGAAGTTGTACTTGTAGTCACACAGCCGGATAAGCCGAAAGGACGTGGCGGCAAGATGCAGTATACACCGGTTAAAGAGGCAGCCGTGGCACATGGAATTCCGGTTTTTCAGCCGGTGAAGATCAGAGAGCCGGAAGCCGTAGAAGAGCTTCGCAAATATAATGCTGATATCATGGTAGTCATTGCATTTGGACAGATCCTTCCGAAGGAGATTCTTGATATGACGCCTTACGGATGTATCAATGTACACGCATCTTTATTGCCAAGCTACCGTGGTGCTGCACCGATCCAGTGGGCGGTCATCAACGGAGATAAAGTGTCCGGTGTAACGACTATGCAGATGAATGAGGGGTTGGATACCGGAGATATGATCATGAAGACAGAAGTTCCTTTGTCGGAAGATGAAACAGGAGGAAGTCTTCATGACAAGCTGGCAGAGGCTGGTGCAAAACTCTGTGTTGAGACATTAAAGGCACTGGAAGATAAGACAGCAACCTGGGAAGTACAGGGAGAAAGTCCGACAGCATATGCGAAGATGCTGGATAAGAAGCTTGGAGATATCGACTGGAGTAGATCTGCAAAGTCAATCGAATGCCTGATCCGTGGATTGAATCCATGGCCGAGTGCTTACACGGACTGGAACGGTAAAGTTATGAAAATATGGGAAGCCGGGGTACTGGACGAGAACACAGATGCAAAACCGGGAACAATCGTGAAAGTGGAAAAAGATGGATTTTTTGTACAGACAGGAGACGGACTCCTGAAAGTATTGGCACTTCAGATCCCGGGAAAGAAGAGAATGGAAGCGGACGCTTTCTTACGCGGTTATCAGATCGAAACAGGATGTGAACTTTCTTCACAAATGATTAAGAATTGTTAAAAATGTATGAAAAGCTGCTATTAGGGTAAATTTTCGTATATAATGCAGGTCATAGAGAGCAAGGAGGCTGATAATGATGTATTATCCAATGTATTTTGATCCAACGTATATATTAGTGCTGATCGGTGTCGTGATCTGCCTGATCGCATCAGCGAAGATGAATTCCACATTCAGCAGATATTCCAGAGTAAGGAATCATTCCGGTATGACAGGAAGGGATGCGGCAGAACAGATTCTTCACAGAGAAGGCCTGTATGATGTGCGGATCGAGCACATTTCCGGTAATCTGACCGACCATTATGACCCGAGAACCAGGACATTGAGACTTTCGGATGCAACTTATAATTCCACATCGGTAGCTGCACTTGGAGTAGCAGCACATGAATGCGGACACGCGGTACAGCATGCGACCGGATATGTACCGTTGAAGTTAAGAAGCAGTCTGGTACCGGTAGCAAATTTCGGAAGTTCTATCGCATGGCCGCTGATCATCCTTGGATTTTTCTTCAACAGCAGTACAACCTCTGTGTTGTTTATCAATCTCGGAATTCTTGCATTTTCGCTTGCAGTGTTATTCCAGATTGTGACATTACCGGTGGAATTTGATGCGTCACACAGGGCATTGAAGATCCTTGGTAATACAGGCATGTTGTATGAGGATGAAGTCAGAGATACCAGAAAGGTGCTGACAGCGGCAGCACTTACTTATGTAGCCGGAGCAGCATCTGCAATTCTGCAGCTTCTGCGTATACTGCTTCTGACTGGAAATCGAAGAAACGATTAATTAACGAAAGGGAAGGGGATATAAGCCGCTTCCCTGATTGTATATCTATGGAAAGAGGAGGGGACGTATGCAGGCGTCTGTAAATGAAAGAGAATTAGTGCTGGACATGCTGCTTCAGATTACAAGAGACGGTGAGTACAGCCATATCGTGATAAAGAATGTTCTGGATAAATATCAATATCTGGACAAACGGGAACGCGCATTTATTACAAGAGTAGTAAATGGAACACTGGAGCGTATGATTGAGATCGATTATATCATCAATCAGTTTTCCAAAGTAAAAGTAAATAAGATGAAACCTGTGATCCGCACGATTTTAAGAAGTTCGGTGTATCAGATGAAATATATGGACAGCGTACCAGATTCGGCAATCTGTAATGAAGCAGTAAAACTTGCGGGAAAAAGAGGGTTTGTGAACCTGAAGGGATTTGTCAATGGAGTACTTCGTAATATCGGCAGAAATTTGGACAAGATCAGCTATCCGGATGAGAAAGATCAAGAGGCCTTCATTTCCATAAAGTATTCATTGCCGGAATGGATGGTAAAGCAGTGGCTGAAAGTATATGATGAAGAGACGGTAAAGATGATCGGAAAAGCATTTCTGGAAGAAAAGCCGCTGACAGTCCGGTTTGATGAACATAAGATAAAAAAAGCAGAACTGATCTCAATTTTGGAAAAAGAAGGTGTGACGGCAGGGGAAGTGCCAGAGATTCCATGTGCACTGTATCTGTCCGGATATGATCATCTGTCTGCACTTCCAAGCTTTTGTGAGGGACTTTACCAGGTACAGGACTTAAGTTCTATGCAGGTAGCATTATGGTCGGAAGTGAAAGCAGGAGACCAGGTGCTGGATGTGTGTGCCGCACCGGGAGGAAAGGCGATACATATTGCAGAACTTCTGAACGGAACCGGTCATGTGGAAGCGAGAGATCTGACAGAGTATAAGGTGGCGCTGATCAGGGATAATATTGAAAGAAGCGGTCTTACAAATATTAATGCAGTATGTCAGGATGCTGCAATATACGATCCACATAAGAAAGAAACGGCCGATATTGTAATTGCAGATCTTCCGTGTTCCGGGCTTGGTGTACTTGGAAAGAAGCCGGATCTGCGCTATAAGATGAATGAAAAGACAGAAGCAGATCTGGTGGAGTTACAAAAGAAGATCCTGTCGGTAGTAAAGGATTATGTAAAGTCAGGTGGAAAGCTTTTATATAGTACCTGTACGATACACAGAGAAGAGAATGAGGGGAATGTGGAGTGGTTTCTGAAAGAATATCCGGAGTTTGAACTGGTGAAAGAAAAACAGATGATTCCGGGAAGAGATGCGGGAGACGGATTCTACATAGCAATATTAAAAAGGGTGAATCATGAATAAGAAAGATATATGTTCCTACAATTATGATGAATTAAAAGAAGAGATGCTTGCAATCGGAGAAAAGGCATTCCGGAGCAAACAAATCTATGAATGGCTTCATGTAAAGCTGGCAGATGATTTTGATGAGATGACAAATCTGTCCAAAGGGCTGCGTGAGAAGTTGAAAGAAAACTATGAGATCCGGAAAGTGAAGATGATCGATCATCAGATATCGAAAGTGGATCCGACTGAGAAGTTCCTGTTTGAACTGGAAGACGGTAATATGGTAGAAAGTGTTCTGATGAAATATAATTACGGCAATTCTGTGTGTATCTCTTCGCAGGCCGGATGCCGTATGGGGTGCAGGTTCTGTGCATCAACGATCGGAGGACTCGTCAGGAGTCTGGAGACATCGGAGATGCTCCGTCAGATCTATCATATTCAGAAGATTACAGAAGAAAGAGTTTCCAATGTGGTGGTTATGGGAACCGGAGAACCGTTGGACAATTATGATAATTTCATAAAATTCATCCATATGCTGAGTGATGAACACGGGCTTCATATCAGCCAGAGAAATATTACAGCATCTACCTGCGGGATTGTCCCGAATATGAGAAGACTTGCTGAAGAGGGACTGCAGATCACACTGGCTCTGTCACTCCATGGATCCAGCCAGGAAAAACGTAAGAAGCTGATGCCGGTAGCAAATAAATATGAATTGTCTGATGTACTGGATGCCTGTGACTATTATTTTGATAAGACAGGAAGAAGAATTACCTTCGAATACAGTTTGGTGGCAGGAGTTAATGACCAGCCGGATGATATCAGAGAACTGACGGCGATTTTAAAACGAAGAAACTGCCATCTGAACCTGATCCCGGTGAATCCGATCAAAGAGCGCGATTTTAAAAAGCCAGACCGCAAAAATGCCTTGGAATTTAAAAATAAACTTGAAAAAAACGGAATTAATGTTACTATAAGAAGGGAAAGAGGCTCTGATATAGACGGAGCTTGTGGACAGCTGCGCCGTAGACACGCAGCCAAAAGCGAGGGAGAGACAGATGAAAATATATGCAATGACTGATGTAGGAAGAAGACGTGAGGTCAATCAGGACTATGTATACGTTACAGACAGACCAATAGGACCATTTCCAAACCTCCTTACGGTCGCCGATGGAATGGGCGGACATAAGGCGGGAGATTTTGCGTCCAGTTATACGGTAAATGTATTAAAAGATGAGTTGAAGAAGACACCGATGGATAAACCCGAGGAGATTCTCAGAAGCGTAGTCAGTATTGCAAATCATAAATTAATCGAGGCAGCTTCAAGAGATATCAAGCTGGAAGGTATGGGAACAACACTGGTAGTGGCAACTGTTGTTGGCAATACATTGTACTTTGCCAATGTGGGAGACAGCAGACTTTACCTGATCAATGACAAGATCCGGCAGCTTTCCAAGGATCACTCGCTGGTAGAAGAGATGGTAAGACTCGGCGGAATCAAGGCAGAAGAAGCAAGAAACCATCCGGATAAGAACATTATTACACGGGCAATCGGTGTAAAGGAAAATGTGGAACCAGATATTTATGAATATCGTTTGAAAAAGGGTGACATCATTTTGATGTGTACAGATGGACTCAGCAATATGGTTGAGGATGAAGATATGTTCAATATTGTCAAGGGTTCCAGGGATGTAGTAGAAGCTGTTCAGATGTTGATAGAAAAAGCAAACAGCAATGGCGGGAGAGATAATATAGGGGTTATCGTAGCAGAGCCACTTGCTGATGAGGTGAGTGTATGGTAAAAGATGGAATCGTACTAGGCAAGAGATATGCTGTACTTAGTAAGATCGGTGCCGGTGGAATGGCGGATGTCTATAAGGGCCGGGATCAGATGCTGAACCGTTATGTGGCGATTAAGGTATTAAAGAAGCAGTATAAAGAAGATGAAAATTTCGTAAGAAAATTCCGCTCGGAAGCACAGGCTGCAGCCGGACTGATGCATCCGAATATCGTGAATGTATATGATGTCGGAGAAGACCGTGGCCTTAATTATATGGTCATGGAGCTTGTAGAGGGGATTACCTTAAAAGAATATATAGAGAGAAAAGGAAGACTGTCTCACAAAGAGACAATCAGTATTGCAATCCAGATGTGCAGTGGTATCGGTGCGGCGCACGCATCAGGAATTATCCATCGTGATATCAAGCCGCAGAATATTATCATTTCCAAGGATGGAAAGGTAAAGGTTACAGATTTTGGAATTGCGAAAGCTGTAACTTCGAATACAGTAAGTACGAATGCAATGGGATCCGTGCATTATACATCACCGGAACAGGCGAGAGGCGGATTCAGTGATCAGAGAAGTGATATCTATTCCATTGGTATTACCTTGTTTGAGATGGTGACAGGGCAGGTTCCGTTTGATGGCGAGACAACGGTAGAAGTTGCGATGAAACATCTGCAGCAGGAAATTACACCGCCGTCGGAGTTGGTTCCGGATATTCCTTACAGCCTGGAACAGATCATTCTGAAATGTACACAGAAGAGTTCTGAGAGAAGATATGCGAGTACAGAAGCCCTGATTCAGGATCTGAAGCATTCACTGGTAGATCCGGATGGAGATTTTGTAAGAATAGCGTCGGCAGGCGGGGATTCCGATACGGTTATTATGACAGATAAAGATTTGGATGATATCCGTAACGGTTACGATGATGACGACGAATATGATGATGAATATGATACTGCAGATGTATATTCGGGAAAAGGATATAACGACAGAGAAGATGGTGACGACGAATACGATGATTATGCATCAGGGAGAGATTCAGATGAAGTAAATCCGCATATGCATAAGCTCATGAAGATTCTGACGATTGTGGTAATTGCGATCATTGTGCTGATCCTTGTATTTACAGTGGGAAAGGCAGCGGGGGTTTTCAAGTCGTTTGGCGGAATTACTACAGAGGATGATGCAGATACGTCAGGAAAAGTTACAGTTCCAGATATCCGTGGTATGACAGAGGAGCAGGCAAAGGCTGCACTGAAAAAGAAAGATCTTGGAATAAAACCGATTAAGAGAACAGAATCTAAAAAATATAAAGCCGGACTGGTCTCTAAACAGACTCCGGAAGCCGGTGAAAAGGTAAAGAAAAATACAACTATAGAAGTTGTTATTAGTTCGGGACTGGTAAAAAGTAAAAAGCAGGTACCGGATGTCAGCGGTATGAGTGAAACGGAAGCACAGAAAGAACTGGAAGATGCAGGATTTAAGGTGATTTCAAGTTTCCAGTATGATGACAGTGTAGCAAGCGGTAATGTCATCAATACAACACCTTCTGCCGGAACAAAAGCTGAAAAGGGTTCTACAGTTACCATGCTGGTAAGTCAGGGAACAGATAAGAAGACGGTGCCGGATGTAAGAGGCATGGCAGATGCAACTGCACAGAGTACGATCAAGAATTATGGATTCAATGTAGGAACTGTAACATATGATTACAGTGACAGTGTGGAAAAAGGAATGGTTATCAGCCAGACTGTAACACCTGGAGGTAAGGCGGCAGCCGGAACAACCATTTCAATCACGGTAAGTAACGGACCGAAACCGGAAGAAAAGATTGATATCCAGAGCTTTGTAGGACAGCAGGAGTCAGCACTTAAGAGCTGGGCATCCCAGAATGGTCTGTATACAAATGTATCGGATTCACAGTACAGCAGCAGTTATGCAAAAGGATGTATCATCTCCATGAGTCCTTCTTCTGGAAATATTTCCAAGGGAGGTACGATCAGCTATGTGGTGAGCCTCGGGGCGAAACCACAGGAGCCGACAAATGGAGGAACCACAGGAGATAACAATAACCAGAATGGGTCTAATACAAATGATGGAACCACGACTGGCCAGTAAAAGATTATGCAGGGAAAAATTATAAAAGGAATTGCCGGATTCTACTACGTTCACGTAGTAGAATTCGGTGTTTATGAATGCAAAGCCAAAGGTGTATTCCGGAAAGAAAAGATCAAGCCTTTGGTGGGAGACAATGTAGAGATAGAGATTCTTGATGAATCGGAAAAAAAAGGAAATATAGTGAAGATACTGCCACGGCAGAATGAGCTGATCCGCCCGGCTGTGGCCAATATCGATCAGGCATTGGTAGTCTTTGCAATCACGAAGCCGAATCCACACTTTAATCTGCTGGACCGCTTTCTTGTTATGATGGAAAGCAAAGAGATTCCGGTTGTGTTATGCTTTAATAAAGAAGACATTGCGACAGATCCGCAGGTGAAGGAATTGGAATCAATCTATGAATCATGCGGTTATCCGCTGGTATTTGTCAGTGCGAAAAAAGAACGGGGGATTGAAACTATACGTGAACTTCTGAAAGGAAAGACAACAGCGATCGCAGGTCCGTCCGGAGTGGGAAAATCTTCGATCATTAATATTCTGCAGCCGGAGGCAGATATGGAGACAGGGGCAATCAGTACGAAGATTGAGAGGGGAAAACATACCACCAGACATTCGGAATTGTTCGCCATTGATGAAAATTCATATATCATGGATACACCGGGATTCAGTTCGTTATATGTGAATGATTATGAAAAAGAAGATCTGAAGTACTTCTTTCCGGAATTCCGGAAATACGAAGGAATGTGCAAGTTTAACGGTTGTGATCATGTGCATGAGCCGGGGTGTGCCGTAAAGGCAGCTCTGGAAGAGGATAAAATTCATAAAATCCGTTATCAGAATTATATAGAAATGTATGAGGAATTGAAGAATAAAAGGAGGTACTGATGAGGAACTATGTATTGTCACCGTCAATACTGGCGGCAGATTTCAAAGTTTTGGGTCAGGAAATGAAGAAGACAGAAGAAAATGGGGCAGCGTATATTCATTTTGACGTTATGGATGGAATGTTTGTACCAAGTATATCATTTGGTATGCCGGTTCTGGCATCAATCCATGATGCAACGGAGCAATTCATGGATGCACATCTGATGGTGCAGGAGCCGATCCGCTATGTAGAAGCATTCCAGAAGGCGGGAGCTGACTATGTAACGGTACATCTGGAGGCGTGTGAAGACGTAAAAACGACATTGGATAAAATCCATGCATGTGGCATGAAGGCAGGACTGGCTGTTAATCCAGAGACAGATGTAAAAGAGCTTGTTCCATATCTGGAAGACGTGGAGATGATCCTGATCATGAGCGTGCATCCGGGATTTGGAGGACAGAAATTTATTCCGGAATCACTGGATAAGATCCGTGCGGTCCGTGCGATGCTGAATGAAAAAAATCTGGAGACAGATATTCAGGTAGACGGAGGAATCTATGTGGAGAATGTCAGAGAAGTATTGGATGCAGGCGCAAATGTAATTGTGGCCGGTTCTGCTGTGTTCAGAGGAGATGCCGGGGAAAATACTGCAAAATTCATGGAGATATTGAAAAGTTATGAATAAGAAGATTGTGATTATCAGCGGTGGGGAGCTGGAAGAAGAATTTGTATTATCAATCCTTGAAAAAGAGGAAAATCAGTATGTGATCGGTGTGGACAAAGGTATGGAGTTCCTTTACAGCCATCAGATTCTGCCAAATTATATTGTCGGAGATTTTGACAGTGTAAAAAAAGAGATTGGAGATTATTACCGTAATGAGACAGATGTTCCGATCAGGGAATTTAATCCGGTAAAAGATGCATCTGATACAGAGATTGCAATCAGACTGGCTATGACATTAGGGGCAGGTGAGATTCTGATCCTGGGAGCAACCGGAGGTCGTATCGATCACCTCTGGGCAAATGTTCAGAGCCTTGCAATCCCGTTTAAAGCCGGAATTAATGCTGTGATCATGGATCGCCAGAATAAGATCCGTCTGATCGGAGGCGGGGAAACCCATCTGAAAAAAGGAGAAACTTACGGACCGTATTTTTCTGTGTTTCCGTTAGGCGAGGAAGTATTTGGTTTCAGTATCAAAGGGGCAAAGTATCCATTGACGAATCATACACTGATACCATATGACAGCCTTTGCGTCAGCAATCAGTTCCAGGAGGATGAAGTGACAATCAGCTTCCTGAATGGAATTGTGATTCTGATGGAAACGAAAGACAGATAAAACTCTATATAAATTCATGTGAGTTTTTGAAAAAATGGCCTACTTTGTGGCCCATTAACCTTTTGATCAAAGCTCTAATGTGGTAAGGAGAAGCGCTTGTATGAGTGCTTCTTTTTTATAGTTGTAAGTATTATAATAAAAATAACTGGTGTTTAGGTTCTGATATGATTATGCAACTGGAATTATTGGCGTAATATCAACAATTACGTTTGTGACATTACTAAGATATTTAAAATGTCCTCACTGTAAGACAAGAACCTGGTGCAGGAAAGTCATGACCAAAGAGTGATAATTAAATCATATAGACAGGGTATGGCAACAGCAGGTTGCTTTTCAGAACATGAATTTATCTATATGATATGCTTATGGAGGTGATGACTATGGAAACAAAAAATATTATTTTGAAACTTCGTACAGAAAGAGGAATGTCACAAGACGAACTGGCAGATAAAATCATGGTAACAAGGCAGGCAGTATCACGCTGGGAAAATGGAGATACAGTTCCAAATACTGATACACTTAAGCTCTTATCGAAAGAATTTGATGTTTCCATCAATACGCTTTTGGGAGAACCTAGAAAGCTGATCTGTCAGTGTTGCGGGATGCCAATTGATGATGATTCCATATTGGGACGTGATAAGGATGGCACATTAAATGAGGAGTATTGTAAATGGTGCTATGCAGATGGAACATACACATATAATGATATGGATGAATTGATTGATGTATGTGTAAAGAATATGGTAAATGAAAACTTTACCGAAGAACAGGCACGTTCTTATCTGAAAGAAATGCTTCCAAAGTTAGATTACTGGAAAAGGTATGATGAACTTAGTGACAATGGGCAGTTTGAAGAGTTTAAAAAGCAATTGATAAATGAAATTAATGATCTGCATATAGACGGACTTCCAAGGGTAGACAAACTAAATGCACTTGTGGGGAAATATGTGAATCTGGAATATACTCTGCCTAATGGACAAAAAGTGAAATTCCTTGATGATCAGAAAACATATCTGGGGAATCAACTGGAGTCTGAATTTGGAGGAGACAGGTGCTTCGGTATTCTGGCAGGCATGGATTTTATTTTGGTATGTACATATGAGAAGAATGGTGAAAATCCGGAGCTTCTGATTTATAAAAAGAGATAATATAAGCAAAAATAAAAGTCTTGACAAATAAACGACCGTGGAGCAGCAGGATGGCGAACAGGCAACAGAATATGATATGCCGGAAGATGAAAAAGAAAAAATGCCTGAAAAGTATGAGAATGTATCACTGGATGGTTTGGCGGAATACAGCAAGTCTATGTTTGAATACTGGACAGAGGATGATTTTGCATCATCGTTTCGGAAGATGCTCACAATAGAGCAGTTTCGCAGTGAAGAGATGCAGAATTTATATCAGCAATATCTGGTATCCGGACCGGCAGAATACGTGAAGGACCTGTTCAAAAATATGGAAATAAAAAATCCAGAGGAGAATGCAGTTAAATTTTATGCGAATATGTTTATCTATTATAGTGTGTATGATGGAGCAGCAGATAAGGCGAAAGTGAAATGTCAGTTTGAACAGATGCTGGACAAAATTGTAGAAGAAATGAAACAGTAAAATAAGGACCAGACGCTTAAGACGCAGAGCCGTTAATTCTGATACTGAAAAATCAGGATTATCGGTTTTTATTTTTAAGAAAGGACATAAAAGAAATGGAAAAAAATAATATTATGATTCGTTTAGAGAAAAAGGAAGAGCATCAGAAAGTAGAAAATCTGGTAAGAGAAAGTTTTTGGAATGTGTATCGTCCGGGATGCCTTGAGCATTATGTATTGCATCAGCTCAGAAATGATCCGGCATTTGTTCCAGAACTGGATTTTGTGATGCTTCTTAAAGAAAATGATGAAGAGGGTAAGCTGATTGGTCAGAATATGTTTATGAGAACGAGTATTAAATCGGATGATGGAAGATATATTCCAATTATGACGATGGGACCAATCTGTATCAAGAATGAATATAAGCGGAAAGGATATGGTAAAATCCTGCTTGATTATTCATTGGAGAAAGCAGCAGAGCTTGGCTGTGGAGCATTATGCTTTGAAGGAAATATTGATTTTTACGGTAAGAGTGGATTCAGACAGGCAAGCGAGTATGGTATCCGTTATCATGGATTGCCGGAGGGAGAAGATGCATCATTCTTTTTGTGTAAAGAACTTGTACCAGGTTATCTTGAGGGATTACCGGAGAGTATGCCACACCGGAAGGCTATCTTGTAGATGAGCAGGAAGCAGAAGAGTTTGATAAGCAGTTTTTAAATAAAGAGAAAAAGAAACTGCCGGGACAGTTATTTTAGCGAAGTGGTTCGTGAATATTCGCTTCGCATGCAGAGAACAGGAGGCAAAAATTGTAATGAAGTCAATGAAAAAGGACTGTTATAAAAAAGGTTGGGCAAGTGCGATGGCTAAAATAATGGAAATTATTGCAAAAGAAACGAAGGGAAAGAGTTATCACAAACAGGAGATGAGATAAAAATGAATATTCACAAAGATAAGATGCTATGGTATAATACAAGTTACTGTATTAGGGTTTCTTATGAGAGAAGCTGAAATATGGGAAAAGATTTAAAAGGCAAAGAACTTGGCAAGGGAATAACCCAGGAAAGTACGGGATTATACTCAGCCAGATTTGTAGATTGGTTTGGAAAGAGAAAATAATGGCCCACTAAATGGTCCACTTGCAAAAATAAGTATGCTGAAATCAAGGAATTTATAGGAGGAAATAAAAAAATGAAATTAGGAATCGTTATTACGAGACCGATTTCATAAATGTCCATATAAGTTGTTAAATGCCTTTAAATGCTGATAGCTAGAGCATTTAACGGATTTCCGACTTGGATAAAACTCTATATAAATTCATGTAAGTTTTTGAAAAATGGCCCACTTTGTGGCCCATTAACTTTTGATTGAAGTCCTAATATGGTAAGGAGAAGTGCTTGTATGAGCGCTTCTTTTTTGCAAGTATTATAATAAAAATAACTGGTGATTAGGTTCCAATATGAATATGTAACTGGAATTTTAAAGGCATAGTATGTTGTACCATCTAATAAATTTTGCTTTCATTTTTGCTCATGACCATGAGACTTTTTTCACTCAAACTGCATGCTGATGATATATTTCTAGTATCGAACAGAACGTTGTTGTATTATGATTTGCTTTTAATTGTCACGGCAGTGTTTAATGGATGCTGTGAAAGCCTAGGCTTTAAAGGATTTTTTGATGATTGACGAATAATTTACACCTTATTTATACCTTTGGAAGACCGGATCGGAATAATAGAGAAATAAAGAAATAGATAAATATAACAGGAAGCAATTTTGTCATATTGGAAATAATTAAAATTTGCTGAACCGTGTTGATTTTATTGATTGAGTATAATAAAAGTAAGAACAGAAACTTCCATGTTTGAAGCGGTTACCAGAATTGACAAAGAAATGCAAGTTAGCCAATCCGGTAGTCCAGCATATTTTTTCATTGTCACCCGACGTTTATACAAAACATATACTTATTCCGCTTGATGCGTCATTCTTGTTCTGAAAACAGGAACAGAATCCTTACAGCGACTGTAAGTGTTATTTATTGTGCTTCTGTGCTATCATTTACCCAGAAATGGATAGGAGGCATTCACATGAAACCAATTTTGAATATTGAAAATCTTACCAAAGTCTATGGGGCGTTGCCAAACCAGACGAGAGCACTGAACGGAATCACTTTTCAGGTCATGCCGGGAGAGTTTCTCGGTATTATGGGAAGCAGTGGTTCCGGCAAATCCACGCTTCTCAACTGTATTGCAACTGTGATTCAGCCTACAGGTGGAAGCATTCAGGTGGAGGGAGATACTCTGCAATCCCTCAAGGAAAAGGCTCTTGCCGAGTACCGTGGCAAAAAAGTTGGTTATCTATTCCAGAACTTTGAATTGCTGGACAACCTGACTGGCAGGGAAAATATCCTGCTCCCGACTTCCTTGCATGGGGTAGCCGAAACAGAAAGCAGCCAGCGGCTGAAGCAGTTGGCTGACTATCTGGAAATTTCTGATGTTCTGGATAAGTTTCCGTCCAAGATGTCCGGTGGCCAGCGTCAGCGTGTTGCGGCAGCAAGGGCTCTGATCTTACATCCCCAAATGATCCTTGCCGATGAACCGACGGGTGCGCTGGATTCTAAGAACGCAAGAAGTCTTATGGAGAAGCTGTCCGGCCTGAATCGTGACGAACAAGCTACGATCCTGATGGTAACCCATGATTCCAATGCCGCCAGTTTCTGTAAGCGCATCCTGTTCATCCAGGATGGCGTGATCTTTCATGAGCTTCGGCGTGGAGACGAAAGCCAGCAGGAGTTCTACGGGCGCATCCTGAAGGTGATGGCGCAACTGGGAGGGGGCAGCGCAAATGTTCTCTAATCTCATTCTTCGGAACAGTCGCCGCAGCCGAAAGGAAAACGGTCTGTTTTTCAGCTCCCTGGTGATTTCTATTGTTGCATTTTACATGATTCTTTCCATCTCCACTCAAGATGTGATGCTCTTTTTGCAGAAAATGGAGAGTGACGCAGTTGACAAACTCCTGCTTCTGATTCCTGCGTTTTATGGGATGACCCTCGGTATTCTGTTCTTTTTGATCTATTTTGCCTGCAAGTATCAGTTCGAGCGCAGACGGCATGAGTTTGGTGTTTATCTAATGTTGGGGATGCGTAGAAGTAAACTGTTTGGTATGCTTCTGGCGGAAGATTTCCTGACCAGTATTCTTGCCATGCTCATAGGATTACCTGTGGCTGTGGTGCTTTCAGAAATTGTCAGTCTTGTCACCGCCAAACTGGTAGGCATGGGGATCATCGGTCATCAGTTTTCTTTATCCTGGTCTGCGATTGAATGGACGCTGGCAGGATTTCTGGCAATTAAGCTGACGGCACTTCTGATTTTGAGTGGACGAATCAGCCGCCAAGAGATCGGTACTTTGCTATCCCAGCCAACGAACCACCCCAAAAAGCAAATGCCATCTGTTATCTATGGACTGGCTGCTATATGCGGAAGTGTGATGTTGGCAGTGGCTTACTACATGGCGATTCAGAGAATTGCATGGACAAAGGTAAGTATGATGGGACTGACTTTGCTGTTGGGCATAGTTGGTACGATGCTGCTTTTCTATGGGATGCGTGCGCTGATTGCTTTGATTGTTAAGAAAGGAAAAGGAAATAAGCAGCTGCATGTATTTACCTTCCGGCAGATTCAGGAGAATGTCATTCATCAGTCAAACTCCATTGCCATCAGCTCCCTGCTGATTCTGGCAGCGCTGTGTTGTTTTGGTGCGGGCGTAGGAATTGCAGGAACGAATAGCCTGTCTTCTGACCATGTAATCGACTATACTTTTGAAGATCATACTGCAGAAGATTCATCGCAGGTTCTTCCGAATATAAAGGCAGCCCTGAAAGAAAACGGTTTGGAAAATCAATTTTCAGAGCTTTTTGAAATGAGGGTTGGGAGTATTCACACCACAGAAGATTATGATAATGCCTACAGCATGGACGTTGTTATGGACTCTCTTCGAAGCCTGCCCCAGTCGGAAGACCGGGATGTCCTTTTGAACAATCTTGATTATGCCACATACCCATATTTGATTTGTTTATCGGACTATAATCGTTTGTTGGAATTGTCCGGCAATCCGGCTCTCCAATTAGGCGAAAAGGAGGCCGCTGTCTATATTGATACAGAGTTTACTACGGTAAGCCGTACCGCAATGCTGAACCAAGTATTGGCCGGGCATCCCAAGGTGGAACTGGATGGTAGTCCGATTCATCTTACAGGAGAGGTTCAGTCTGTGAATTTGGTCACGGACCGTTCTATAACCTTGTCCTTTGCATTGATTCTTCCGGATGAAGCATTCCTATATTATAGCCAGGGGATGTATGATACCTATGTCAATGCGGTGCTCAGTGAACAGGCTCTGGATGGAAATAGCCTTATGACTGCATATTTGGATTTGAACGAGAAGCTGGACGAAACTGGCATTGAATATGAAAGCTATCTTCAGAATATGGGTCGTCAGCTTTTCTACACCATAGCATCCAGTTATATTACCCTATATCTAGCAATTGTTTTCCTGGTAGTTGCCAACACCATCGTGGGTGTTCAGTTCCTGATGAGTCAGCAGAAAACCGGGCGCAGATACCAGACTCTGATCCGCCTGGGAGCTACTTACGAAACCCTTTGCCAGTCTGCTGGAAAGCAAATTACCTGGTTTATGGGACTTCCTGTATTGGTTGCGGCTGTCAGCAGTCTGTTTGGAGTCAGGGCGTTATTTACAGGGATACTCTCGTCTCGAACCCGTGGGACAGTGTCTGAAATGCTACTTGTATCTGCTACTATGATTTTGCTGCTTTGCGTGATAGAATATATTTATATGAGAGTGGTCAAGCGCTCCAGTGATCGGTATTTGCTGACACTGATGCAGCCACAGAGAGAAGAATAATTTGGAAGGAGGTGCTGCCGTGAAAAGAATTGCTGTTGTGGAAGATGAAGTCTATATGCGGGAAGAACTCTGCAATATGCTTCAAAAGGACGGGTATCTTGCGGAGGCAATCACCGAGTTGGAAGATGCCGTTCGGCTCCTGGCAGCCCTCCGTCCTGACCTTGTGATCTTAGACCTGAATTTGCCGGAGATCAGTGGCTTTCAAATCTGCCAGGAACTAAAGAATAAAACCGCTATCCCCGTCCTGGTACTGACTTCCAGAGATCAGGTAAAGGATGAACTGCAAGCGTTCCACTTGGGTGCTGATGAATATTTGACGAAGCCGTGCAGAAAAGATCGACTTCTTGCCAGGGTATCCAATATTCTCAAAAGGTATGAAGGCCGTACCAATCTCATAGAGGGACCAGATTTCCTGTTAGACCAGCAGACCTACACGCTTTATATTCATAATACCTCTGTCGTGCTTCCAAAAAATCAGGGAAAACTGTTGGTTGCTCTTTTGTCCGGCGGCGATGCTCTGGCCACGACGGAGCAACTTTGCATAGCACTATGGGGAACCACGGAATACATAGACGAAAATGCCTTGCAGGTTAATCTGACCAGGCTGAAAAAGACGATGTCCGGTCTTGAGATGAAGCAGCGAATCGTTGCGGTTCGTGGGATGGGCTATCGTCTGGAAACGGGGGTGGCTCCATGAAGCGGCTTTGGCGCATGATAGAACGGTACTACCCCTGGCTGCTGTTGCTGTTGGGCGTGGATTGCTTTTGTGCTATCATTCTTTGGATTTCTGACATTCAGGCATTTCAAACCTTGAGTGGGTTAGTAGTTCTGACAAGCCTCCTTTTGTTTTCAGCAATTCTGTTTGTACTAAACAAGCGGGAGACCACCCGCCGAGAGCTGTTCCGGGATTTCCTCAGTGATCCTACCATCTGCAACGAGGAACGGCTGCTCAGTGCCATCAGCCGGGAAGAAGGAGAATCTATCCGGCTTCTGGCATCAGTTTTACAGGAACACAAAACTGAGAGTAACAGTATGGCAGATGCCCTACAGGACTATGAAGAATATGTGGAGGGCTGGGCACATGAAGCGAAAACGCCCCTATCGTTGTTGACCATGCTCCTGGATAATCGGAGCAACGAAATGTCTCCTCCCCTGCAAGCAAAACTGGATTATGTCCGCAGTCAGCTTCAGGAGGATGTCACTCAGATGTTATACTATGCCCGGTTAAAGAGCAGTACAAAGGATTATCAGTTTAAGGATATCAATTTGAATGACTGCTTGGGGGAAGTTCTGGAGGACTATGCCCCACTTCTGGAAGAAAAGCAGTTTGTAATTATCAATAAACTGCAATCTGAAACAGTCTATACAGACCGTAGAGGGCTTCAGTTTATGTTGGGACAGATCGTGAGCAATGCCATAAAATATAGCAGCGATAGTCCCATGCTAACAATCTCTATGATACATTCGGAGATCGCAGATGTTCTTTCAGTTGAGGATAATGGCATCGGTGTAAAAAAATATGATCTGCCGTATATTTTTCAAAAGGGCTTTACCGGGGATTCTACTGACAGCAGAAAGAAAGCTACCGGTATAGGGCTTTACCTGGTTAAGAAGATGGCTGACGATCTAAACCTTCGTCTGGAAGCTGCTTCCCCGTGGGAAAAGGGCTTTAAGATAGTCATCTTCTTTCCAAAATTGAGATCCAACGGAGGAAAATAATATAAGCAAAAAACGGGGCTGTAAAATAAGTCTCTGCTAAAGAAACGCTAGTTCCGACAAATGCTGGTTCTGGCGTTTCTTTACATTAATATATGTTTTTTGAAAATCGTCACTGTTTTATGTAAAAAGGGTACACTTAATAAGCTTGGATAGATTTCTTCTGTACGTCCATATTTTTTATATCTTACATGTTGTTTTCGTTTGAAAAGAAATTTACGTCCAATAGGGCATATAGGATTTCCGTTCTCATCTCTTATATAGTTTACAGCACGATAAGGATTCGTGTGATGTTTTTTATCTGCCGTTTCTTTTTTGTACATGGTAAATATCATTAAATTTTTCCATTAAAGGTACAAAGCATTCCATGCCTTGTCTTCCATAAAATCAATTCTACGTTAAAAACATACCGTCTAGACAGCTATTTTTTAAGCTATCATTTGAAAGACATATATAATATATAGGCTCAAATGGTGAAAGTGCCCATTTGGGCCTATTATTGTATGAATTCATACGTTACAACCAGAGCAAGATCCACCCGTGTATTACAGTATTGTCATTTTGACAATTTTGTATTACTTACGAGTAGCAGACTTGATGGGGGTTACGTCCCCATACCCACGTGAAAATATAATTGCAGGCAATTACATTTTAGCAGATACGCAAGCGTTTCTGAGTAAGCGTCATAGACAACAAAATAAGAAAATTTTGATAAGGCATTCACCTGGATAGGTGAGTGTTTTTTTATTTTCAAATATTTAATTAACAGAAAAAATAAAAAAGTTTTCCTCAGGGGGCTGTAAAAATGCCTCTCAGCGTTTCGTATTAATGAAAGGGTATTTTTTGCAGGAAAAATAAAAAATTTTCATCAAGAGCCTGTATTTATGCCCTTCATCTTTTGAATATGTGTAAGGACATTTTTTGAGCCGGCATAAAAATGATTTTTACAACAGTTAGAAACAGAAACGAGGCGAGAAAAGAATGAAATATGAATACATGAAGGAGTCAGAGCAGATGCTTCAGTACTTCCAGTTTCCGAAGTTTTTGCTAAAACTGCGAATTTCTCAAACTGCAAAATTCCTTTATATGATTTTGTATGACCGGGCACGGATATCGAGAATGAATAGTTGGATAGACAAGTATGGAAATGTTTATCTGATTTTTCCGATAGAGGAATTGTCTGCTCAAATCGGTAAATGTAAATCTTCTGTAAAAACAGCATTGAAGGAATTAGATGATGTGGGACTATTGGTTCGCAGATCTGGTGGTTTTTCAAAACCCAATCATTTATATATAAAAATTCCATCTGATGAGATTGGTTTACAGCTGGTTGAGAATAAGGCGGTTGAAAAGATGGTTGCAACAGAGTCGGAAAAGCAACCTTCATCTGGTCGTAAAAATGGCTGTGCAGGAGTCGGAAATGTGGCACCTAGTAAAGTAACTGAGAAATATAAAAGAAATAAATATCATGAAGTAAATTATTGCTATGGAGAAGGAGAGAGTTTGTGATGAGAGAAGAAGATATCGTATGTGTAGGCAGTGATGGTTTGCAATACTGCAAAGTCTGTGGGGAAGCGAAAGAAGCTTTTTTCCCCGAGGGTGGCTTTATGGGGATGAAAAAACATACTAGGCAATGTGCCTGTGACAGAAAAGCGTATGAAGAAGAACAAAAATATTTTAAAGAGAAAGAACACCGGGAATTAGTCAGTAGAAATACGAGCATCTGTTTTGACGAGAGCAGGATGGAAGAGTGGACATTTGAGAATGCAGATATGTCAGATGCAGTAATGCATAAGGCAAAAAGCTATGTTGATAACTGGGAGGAAATGAAAAGAAATCATATAGGCTGTTTGTTCTGGGGACCGGTTGGTACCGGGAAAAGTTATATTGCCGGGTGTATTGCCAATGAACTTCTTAAGCGGGAAGTAACGGTAAAGATGACAAATTTCAATACCATTATTGATGATATATTTCCACTGGCAGACAAAACGGAATATATCAATGCATTGGCTTCTTACCAGCTTTTGATTATTGATGATCTTGGAGTGGAACGAAATTCAGAATATGCGTTAGGAATTGTTTTTAGCGTCATAGACCGCAGGATCCGTTCGGGACGACCTTTGATCATCACAACCAATCTTCCGCTGAAAGAAATAAAAAGCGAGACCATGTTGGACAAAAGGCGTATCTATGATCGTATTTTAGAAATGTGTACACCAATGTATGTTGGAGGTACAAGTAAACGAGAAGCGATTGCAAGTATGAAAATGGAGAAAGCGAAAACGTTGTTGAATACAAAGAATGATCGTGTGTATTGCGGATAGAAGTGTATGCTACGCACGTTAAATAATAAGGGAAGGATTTTATGAGCAAACAACATGTTGCGATATGTGAAAAAGTGGCTCTTACAATTGAAGAGGCAGCAGAATACAGTAATATTGGACAAAACAGAATAAGTGGTCTTTTGAAAGAACCGAGATGTCCGTTTGTGCTTTACGTAGGCACGAAAAAACTTGTAAAGAGAAAAGAATTTGAAAAATTCATTTCGGAAAGTGTGGAAATATAAATGATTGACAGGAGATGGGGCAGGAGATGAGATGAAAATGAATATTCACAAAAATAAGATGCTATGGTATAATACAAGGTACTGTATTAGGGCTTCTTATGAGAGGAGCTGAAATATGGGAAAAGATTTAAAAGGCAAAGAACTTGGCAAGGGAATATCCCAGGAAAGTACGGGATTATACTCAGCCAGATTTGTAGATCGGTTTGGAAAGAGAAAACATAAACGATTCAAAAAGCTGCAAGAGTGCAGAGCATGGATTGCTGATGCGACTTATGTGGATGAACACAGTGATATTTCAATGCCATCAGATATGCTGGTCGATCAATGGTTTGATTATTGGATTGGGATAAAAAAGAAAACAGTCCGTTCAAATACTGTTCGCAATTATACGGAGAGATATATTAAAAATATTAAACCGGTAATTGGGAAGATGACACTATCAGACGTGAAACCACTTCAATGTCAGAAAATATTTTATGATATGGCAGATCAGGGGTATCGCACATCTACAATTTATCAGGCAAGAATTGCATTATACAATATGTTTGAGTATGCAAAAGAGAATGAAGTCTTGCGTAGCAATCCCTGTAAAAAATCTGTGAAAAGTGATATGGGAAAGCCTTCTGAGAAGAAGGTTGCTTTAACAAGAGACATACAAAAAACATTTTTACAATATGCAGAAAATCAAAGCTATGAAAATCAGTATCGTTTTATACTACAAACCGGATTGCGAACAGGCGAATTGGTAGGATTGAAATGGGGAGATGTCGATTTTAAATCCAAAACAATTCAGATTCGCAGAAGTATGGAATATCGTTACAGTGCAAAGGAGTGGCGTATCGGAGAACCAAAGAGTAAATCAGGTTACCGTACGATACCCTTAACAGAAGAAGCGGTTTCTATACTAAAAAAACAAAAAGAAAAGAATAAGAGGATTTCAGAAATTTCAACAGAATGGGAAGAATTTGTGTTTCTGTGTCGAAAAGGAACACCTGTCAAGAACAGTACATATGATACAGCGCTGTTTAAAATCTGTGACAAAGCAAAAATTCCAAGATTTTCGATGCATATCTTGAGACATACTTTTGCTACCAGATGTATTGAAGCAGGAATGAAACCGAAAACACTTCAGATGTTACTGGGCCATTCGAATATTGGAATTACAATGAACTTATATGTTCATACTACCGAGGAAGAAAAGAAAAAAGAAATGGACTTGGTAGCAGAAGCACTTATGGCAATGTAATGGCCCACTAAATGGCCCACTTGCAAAAATAAGTATGCTGAAATCCCTTGAAATCAAAGGATTTATAGGAGGAAATAGAAAAAATGAAATTAGGAATCGTTGGATTACCAAATGTAGGAAAGAGTACACTGTTCAACTCACTTACAAAGGCAGGCGCAGAATCAGCAAACTATCCATTCTGTACCATTGACCCGAACGTAGGAGTCGTAACCGTACCGGATGAGAGATTAAATGTACTGGGAGAGATGTATCATACCAAGAAGATCATCCCGGCAGCAATTGAATTCGTTGATATTGCCGGACTTGTCAAAGGAGCTTCCAAAGGAGAAGGTCTTGGAAACCAGTTCCTTGCCAATATCCGTGAAGTAGATGCTATTGTACACGTAGTAAGATGCTTCGAGAACAGTAATATTGTACACGTAGACGGAAGCATCAACCCACTTCGTGACATCGAGACGATCAACTTAGAGCTGATCTTTTCTGACCTTGAGATCCTGGAAAGAAGAATTTCCAAAGTTTCCAAAGTTGCAAGAAATGACAAATCTGCAGCAAAAGAACTTGCACTTCTGAACAAGATCAAGGCGCATCTGGAAGATGGAAAGCTTGCAAAGACATTCGAAGAAGCAGATGACGAGGAAGAACAGGCATGGCTGGAAAGCTATAATCTTCTGACATACAAACCGGTTATCTATGCGGCAAATGTATCTGAAGATGATCTTGCAGATGATGCGGCCAATAACGAAGGTGTACAGGCTGTCCGTGAATATGCAAAAGGTGAGCAGAGCGAAGTTTTCGTTGTATGTGCAGAGATTGAGGCAGAGATTTCAGAACTGGATGATGATGAAAAGAAAATGTTCCTGGAGGATCTTGGATTAAAGGAATCAGGTCTGGAAAAACTGATCAAAGCAAGTTATAAGCTGCTTGGACTGATCAGCTATCTGACAGCAGGTGAGCCGGAAGTTCGTGCATGGACAATCACAGAAGGAACGAAGGCACCACAGGCAGCAGGGAAGATCCACTCTGACTTTGAGCGTGGATTCATCCGTGCAGAAGTTGTATCTTACGATGATCTGATCGCGTGTGGAAGCCACACAGCAGCAAAAGAAAAAGGTCTGATCCGTCTGGAAGGTAAAGACTATGTGGTAAAAGACGGAGATATCATGCTGTTCCGGTTTAATGTATAATCAGGAATAGATGGATGAAAAGAGGGGGGCTGTTTCAATGCACAGAACCATAGATTTCCCTAATCTGGGAATTCATTTAAAATCTGTCGGCGATCATATCACAGTCTTTGGATTCGATATCGCATATTATGGAATCGTCATAGGAATCGGAATACTTGCGGGACTTATGATGGCGGTAATGGAAGCAAAGCGTACGCATCAGAACGTAGAAGATTATTATGATCTGGCAATATATGGAGTTATCTTTTCAATTATCGGAGCAAGGGCATATTATGTGATCTTCTCCTGGGATATGTATAAAGACGATATTAAGAGTATCATTAACATCCGTGAGGGCGGTCTTGCCATATACGGCGGTGTGATCACGGCAATTGTTGTAGTATTTATATTTGCAAAAATAAAAGGATTATCACCGTTCCTGTTATTTGACACCGGCGGATTTGGTCTGATCACCGGACAGATGATCGGAAGATGGGGGAACTTCTTCAACAGAGAAGCCTTTGGGGAATATACGAATGGACTGTTTGCTATGAGACTTCCGGTGGATGCGGTAAGAAGTTCGGACATCACAACAAAGATGTGGAATCATGCCGAGACAGTCAAAGGAGTCATGTATATTCAGGTTCATCCGACCTACCTGTACGAATCCCTGTGGTGTCTGATGGTGCTGATCATCATGCTGTTGTACCGCAAGCATAAGAAATTCGATGGGGAAGTCTTCCTGATCTATCTCTTGGGGTATGGTCTTGGCAGACTCTGGATCGAAGGACTTAGAACCGATCAGCTGTTGCTGCCAAAAGTTGGACTTCCGGTCTCTCAGCTGTTGGCAGGCACGATTGTAGTGATATCTGCTATACTGATCATTGCAGGAAGAAAAAAAGCAGCAGCTTCACAAAAATAGTCCGGTTGCCGCAAACATAATCGAATACAGAAAAAGATCCCGGTGTGTGAAATGACAATGAGCTGGATGCTCAAAAATGTCTGATTCACATACCGGGATTTTTTATTCATATTACATATCAATCTTACTGAGTGCTGCTTCATCAGCTACAATCGTAACATCATTATGTAACTGAAGAATAGAAGCAGGAACTTCCGGAGTAATTGGTCCGTATAAGACCTCTTTTAAGATATCCGCCTTATCTTCTCCGCTTACAACAACCAGAATTTTCTTGGCCTGCATGATATTCTTGATTCCCATTGTATAAGCCTGTCTCGGAACATCATCTTCAGATTCGAAGAAACGCTTATTGGCTTCAATTGTACTTTCTGTCAGATCTACGCAGTGTGTCTCTTTCTCAAAAGCGGCACCTGGTTCGTTGAATCCGATATGTCCGTTGTGTCCAAGACCGAGAAGCTGGAGGTCTACACCGCCCTGCTTACGGATGACTGCATTATAATCGTTGCAGGCTTTCTCGGAATCTGCTTCCAGTCCGTCCGGAACGAAAGTACGGGTTTTGTCGATGTTTACATGATCAAAGAGATTGGTATTCATGAAATATCTGTAGCTCTGATCATTTTCAGGACTGAGTCCTTTGTATTCATCGAGGTTTACACTTGTAACCTGGGAAAAATCAAGATCCCCTTTCTTATACCATTCGATCAGCTGTTTATATGTACCGACCGGTGAAGATCCGGTTGCAAGTCCAAGTACACAGTTTGGCTTCATAATAATCTGTGCAGAAATGATGTTTGCGGCCTTACGGCTCATATCCTGATAGTCTTTTGCTTTATAAATTACCATAATAAAATCTCTCCTTATTCTATTGTTTTTTTGTTTCTGAATATTAGTATATACATTATAAATGAATTTTCAAGTAAAATAGCATGAACTGAAACTACTTTCGAAACTGGAAAGAAACTACCTGGAATTGTGCATATTGCATAAAAAACGGATTTTAAAATAGGAAAAAACAGAGAGAAGAATTGAAAAGGATGAAAGAAGTTTCAAGAACTGAAAAGGTACTTGAAAATAAAATCGAACAATACTATACTGATTGCAGAACGAAGGAGGGAACAAAAAAATGAATCAGAAAGTTGAAAATCTGAAGGGTAAATTAATTGTATCATGTCAGGCATTACCGGATGAACCATTACATTCTTCATTCATTATGGGAAGAATGGCACTGGCTGCAAAGCAGGGAGGTGCTAGTGGAATTCGTGCAAATACAAAAGAAGATATCAAGGAGATCCGGTCACAGGTTGACCTTCCGGTCATCGGAATCGTAAAGAGAGATTATGATGACAGCGATATTTACATTACACCAACGATGAAAGAAATCGAAGAACTGATGGAAGTAAAACCGGAGATCATCGCTATGGATGCTACTATTTCTAAGAGACCAGGCGGAAAGACACTGGATGAGTTCTTTAAGGAAGTAAAAGCAAAATATCCGGATCAGTTATTTATGGCAGACTGCTCTACTGTAGAAGAAGCACTGCATGCCGATGAACTCGGATTTGATTTTATCGGAACTACGATGGTTGGTTACACAGAGCAGAGTAAAGGCGATAAGATCGAGGCAAATGATTTCGAAATCTTAAGAAAGATTGTTGCAAAAGCAAAACACAGAGTGATCGCAGAAGGTAACATCAATACACCGGAAAAAGCAAAACATGTGATCGAGCTTGGTGCATACAGCGTCGTTGTAGGGTCTATTATCACAAGACCACAGCTGATCACAAAATCATTTGTAGAAGAAATGGAAAGATAATTCCGCAAGGAACTTATTAAATTAAATTTATATAAAAAGACAAAGAAAAGGAGAAAGAAACCATGAGAAATCTTGAAAAGTACAAAGGCGTAATCCCAGCATTCTATGCATGTTATGACAACGAAGGCAATGTAAGTCCGGAAGGCGTACAGGCACTGACAAAGTACTTCGTAGAAAAAGGTGTAAAAGGTGTATACGTTAACGGTTCATCAGGAGAATGTATCTACCAGAGCGTAGAAGACCGTAAGATCATCCTTGAGAACGTTATGAAAGCAGCAGAAGGAAAGCTTACAGTTATCGCACACGTTGCATGCAACAACACAAAAGACAGCCAGGAGCTTGCAAGACATGCAGAAAGCCTTGGAGTTGATGCAATCGCAGCAATCCCACCGATCTACTTCCACCTGCCAGAGTATGCAATCGCTCAGTACTGGAATGACATCAGTGCAGCAGCACCAAACACAGACTTCGTAATCTACAACATTCCACAGCTTGCAGGAGTAGCTCTTACACAGGGACTTTTCGCATAGATGAGAAAGAATCCTAACGTAATTGGTGTTAAGAATTCTTCTATGCCGGTACAGGATATCCAGATGTTCAAACAGGCAGCAGGCCCTGACTACATCATCTTCAACGGACCAGATGAGCAGTTCATGAGTGGACGTGTCATCGGAGCTGAAGGAGCAATCGGTGGTACATACGGAGTTATGCCGGAATTATATCTGAAATTAGACGAGTATGTAAGAGCAGGAAAGATGGAAGAAGCAAGAGAAATCCAGTATGCTTGTGATGAGATTATCTATAAGATGTGCTCTGCACACGGAAATATGTACGCAGTGATCAAAGCCATGTTAAAGATCAACGAAGGTCTGGAACTTGGCGGAGTAAGAGAGCCACTGCCGGCATTAGTAGAAGAAGACATGGCTATCGTTGAAGAAGCAGCTAAGATGGTTCGCGACGCAAAAGCTAAATATCTGTAAGATTATATAAAAAATACGTGAAAGAAAAATATCTGTAAGGAGAGAGACGATGCAAGGGTTTACCGTAGTAGATTTAGTCATTTTAGTAATTTATCTCGCGGCTGTACTGTTCGCCGGCCTTCATTTCGCAAAGAAAGAAATGAAAGGAAAAGAGTATTTTAAAGGAGACGGAACTGTACCGTGGTGGGTAACTTCCGTATCAATTTTCGCAACACTGTTAAGTCCGATTTCATTCCTGTCATTAGCAGGAAACTCATACGCAGGAACATGGATCATGTGGTTCGCACAGCTTGGTATGCTGTTAGCTATCCCGATCACGATTAAATTCTTCCTGCCAATCTACAGCAAACTGGATATTGATACAGCATATCATTATCTGGAACTGAGATTCGGAAGCAAAGGACTTCGTGTACTTGGAGCTGTAATGTTCATCATTTACCAGATCGGACGTATGTCAATCATCATGTACCTTCCATGTATGGTACTTGGAAGTCTGACTGGAATTAGCGTAAACTTACTGATCATTATCATGGGTATCATTGCTATTATTTACTCATACACAGGAGGTCTGAAATCCGTACTTTGGACAGACTTCATCCAGGGATCTGTACTTCTGATCGGTGTTACTTTCGCACTGATCTTCCTGCTGGTACACTTAGACGGTGGATTTGGAGCAATCATGCATGCACTTACAACAGAGCATAAATTCCTTGCTGTAGATCAGCCGATCTTCAACCCTAACATTTTCAAAGACAGCGTATTTATCATGATTGTTGGTGCCGGATTCAATACAATGGGATCCTATGTATCAAGTCAGGATATTGTACAGCGTTTTACAACTACAACAGATACTAAAAAACTGAACAAAATGATGCTTACAAACGGAGGATTATCTATCTTTATCGCAACAGTATTCTATCTGATCGGTACAGGATTATATGTATTCTATCAGCAGAATACACTTCCGCCGGCAGCAGCACAGGATCAGATCTTTGCATCTTACATTGCATTTGAACTTCCGGTTGGTGTAACAGGACTTCTGTTAGCGGCTATCTATGCAGCGGCACAGTCTACACTTTCCACAGGTCTGAACTCTGTAGCATCAAGCTGGACACTGGATATTCAGGCAAGACTTTCTAAGAAAGAATTAAGCTTTGAGAAACAGACAAAGATCGGACAGTATGTATCTCTGATCGTCGGTATCTTCGCAATCGTAGTTGCTATGGTACTGGCTAATGGCGGAGTAAAATCTGCATACGAATGGTTCAATGGATTTATGGGACTGGTACTTGGTATCCTGATCGGAACATTTATCCTTGGAGCATTTACAAAGGTTGCAAATACATTCGGAGCAGTATGTGCATTCGTTGCAGCATCTGCAGTAATGGTATATATCAAATACTTCGTACCTGCTGATCACGTATCAATCTGGTCATACTCAATCATCTCAATTGTAGTATCACTGGTAATTGGTATCCCGGCAAGTATCATCTGGAGAAAGGCAAAAGGAGACAATTCCGTACCTGCTCCTAACACAACCATTTACAAAAACTAAGAAGGAGTGACGATTTTCGTGATTTTTGGAAATATCAATAATTTATCAGAATTCCCATTCTTAGAAGAACAGGTAAAAGAGTGCTTTGAATATGCAAAGACACACGACCTTGCATCTTATGAAAAGGGAAGTCATGAGATCGATGGTGACAGACTGTTTGTCAATATCGTAGAATATACAACAACAACACCGGAAGAACGTTTCTGGGAAGCACATAAGAACTATCTGGATGTCCATGTAATGATCCATGGAAATGAACAGATCGATCTGAACTTCATTCAGAATATGGAATTAAAAGATTTTGTGGAAAAAGATGATTTTCTTCCGATGGATGGGGAAAAGAATTCTTCCGTAGTCCTGACAGATGGAGATTTCCTGATCTGTTATCCGAGTGACGGACACAGAACAGCGGTTCAGGTTCAGGAACCGGAAACCATTAAAAAGGCAATATTTAAAGTAAAGATTTAATCAGAAAAAGTCGAGGGCAAACCATAAAAGAACGGTTTGCCCTTTTCTGGCTGAACGAGTATAATGAAGGAAAGTGAAAGAGGCAAAGCAGAGATGAAAAAATATATTAGTATTGATATCGGCGGCACAGCAATCAAATATGGTATTGTGAGCGAAGATGCAGAAGTATTGTTAAAGAAAGAAATGAAGACAGAAGCGCAGAAAGGCGGACCGGCGATCCTTGATAAAGTCATCGGTATCGTAGAAGCATTAAAAGAAGAGGCAGACGCAGGTGTGTGTATTTCTACAGCCGGTATGGTTGACATTGAGAAAGGGGAAATCTTCTATTCGGCACCGCTGATCCCGAATTATATCGGAACGGCATTCAAAAAGACGGTAGAAGAACGATTCAGAATTCCATGTGAAGTGGAAAATGATGTGAATTGTGCGGGACTTGCTGAGTACAAAGCAGGAGCGGCGGCAGGAAGTAAGGCGGCTGTGATGCTGACGATCGGAACCGGAATCGGCGGCTGTATTTTGCTGAATGGCGAGGTGTTCCACGGATTTAGTAACAGCGCATGTGAAGTCGGATATATGCATATGGATGACAGCGATTTCCAGACACTCGGAGCAGCCAGTATTCTGACGAAGAAGGTTGCTGCATGGAAGGGAGAACCGGCAGAAAATTGGAGCGGATATCACATTTTTGAAGAGGCAAAAAAAGGTGATAAGATCTGTAACCGTGCAATTGATGAGATGACGGATGTACTTGGGAAAGGTATTGCCAATATCTGCTATGTAGTGAATCCGGAAGTTGTCGTACTTGGCGGCGGAATCATGGCGCAGGAAGCATTCCTGAAGGACAAGATTGAAAAAGCAGTGGAAAAATACCTGGTGTCCAGCATGTGGGAGCATACAAGTATCGCATTTGCCAAAAACCAGAACAATGCCGGTATGTTAGGCGCATTCTATCATTTTCAGGGAAGACATGCATAGTCCGGAGTTATAAAATAAAGAAGCAGGAATAGTAAGATATGGAATATTATGTAAAATCAGTCGTTCCGATCATAGAATCGAATTATGATAAATTTACGACAGTGGAACGGAATATCGCAGATTTTTTTATACAGAACAGAAAGAAAGTGGATTTTTCATCAAAATCCATTTCCGAGAGACTCTTCGTATCAGAAGCGTCGTTATCCAGATTTGCGAAGAAATGCGGATATCGCGGATACAGAGAATTCATCTATCAGTATGAAGAGACATTTGTAGAAAAGCAGGAATCCATTACCGGTAATACGCGAATGATCCTGAATGCGTATCAGGAACTTCTGAATAAGACTTACAGTCTGGTGGATGAGGCACAGATTGCAAGGATCAGCAGATATCTGAATCAGGCGGAGCGTGTGTTCGTGTGCGGAACCGGAAGTTCCGGTCTGGCAGCAAGAGAGATGGAACTGCGTTTTATGCGAATCGGTGTGGATATTGATTCGCTGGTAGAAAGAGATATGATGCGTATGCAGGCGGTATTCCAGGACAGAAGAAGCCTCGTATTCGGAATCAGTATCAGCGGATCCAAGGAAGAGGTCTTGTTTCTTCTGAAAGAAGCATATCGGAAAGGTGCGAAAACGATTCTTTTTACGGCGAACAACCGGGGTGGCTTCGAGCAGTTCTGCACAGAAGTTGTTCTGATTCCATCACTCAGACACCTGAATCATGGGAATGTAATCTCACCGCAGTTCCCGATTCTGGTCATGCTTGATATTATCTATTCTTACTATTTGGAACAGGATAAATATGAAAAAGAAGTTCTGCATGATAATACACTGCGTGCACTGGAAGAAGGAGAAGGGATGCACAGGAGTTTTTAGAATGTTAAAATAAAATGGAGGATATATAAAATGATAATCAAAAATGTAATTGTCTATACAGAAGACAAAAAATTTACAGCAGGCGGCATTGTTGTTCACGATGACAAAATCGAAAGCATTTACACGACAGAAAACGTACCGGATATGCTGGGGGAAGAAGTCATTGACGGACAGGGGGCATACGCAATTCCTGGACTGATCGATCTGCATTTCCACGGGTGTATGGGAGATGACTTCTGTGATAACAGTAAAGAGGCTATTGAAAATATTGCAAAATATGAGGCTTCTGTGGGTGTTACAACAATCGCACCGGCAACGATGACACTTCCGGTAGAAGAACTGGAAGATATCTTAAGAACAGCAGCAGAATACAAAAAAGAACAGAATCCGAAGGGAGCGGATCTTGTAGGCGTGAACATGGAAGGCCCGTTCATCAGCCCGGTGAAAAAAGGAGCGCAGGATGAAAGAAATATCATGCCTTGTGATACGGCTATTTGTCAGAGATTCCTTGATGCTTCGGAAGGACTTGTGAAGTTTGTAGGACTTGCGCCGGAAGAAAGCGAGGACGCAGTTGCATTTGTAGAAGCAATGAAAGATAAAGTGAACATTTCGCTTGCACATACCAATGCGGATTATGCACATGCGAAAGCAGCATTCGATGCCGGAGCAAATCATGCCGTACATCTCTTTAATGCGATGCCTGCATTCACTCACCGTGAACCGGGTGTTGTAGGAGCAGTGTCCGACAGTGCACATGTAATGGCAGAGATTATCTGTGACGGTGTACATATCCATCCATCGATGGTGAGAGCAGCGTTCAAGATGATGGGAACAGACCGTATGATCCTGATCAGCGACAGTATGCGTGCGACCGGAATGCCGGACGGACAGTATACACTTGGTGGATTGGATGTAAAAGTAGTCGGTAATCATGCAACACTGGTATCTGATGGAGCACTTGCAGGATCTGTTACAAACCTTGCAGACTGTATGCGTACGGTAGTTAAGAAGATGGAGATCCCGCTTGAGACGGCTGTAGCATGTGCGACGATCAATCCGGCTAAGAGCCTTGGAATTGAAGATACATATGGTTCGATCGCACCGGGAAAGAAAGCGAATATCGTATTATTAGACGAGAATTTGGAGCTTAAGATGGTAATTAAGGATGGCCGGGAGCTATAATAGAATTCGTGGATTTGCATTAACGTATGTAATCGAATACGGAAAATAGATAGGAAAAATGAAGAAAATTATATTTTTAGGTGACAGCATTACAGACGCAGAGCACTGCTTTTCTGAAAATCCACTGGGGAACGGTTATGTGGATATGGTGGATAAAAAGCTGAATCACAGTACCGGCGGAGGGAAAAAGTACGACATTGTGAATTGTGGACATGACGGTTTCACAATCCAGGGTGTAAAGCGTATGTTAGAGCATGACTGCATTTTAAGACAGCCGGATATTGTGAGCCTGCTGATCGGATGTAATGATGTCGGAGTCATGATGAATACAGGAAAAAGTCTGGAAGAACAGGAATTTGAAGCAGGCTATGAATCCGTTCTAAGAGAACTTACGGAGAGAACCCGTGCAAGAATTATCTGTATGGCACCATTTATCTTTCCTTATCCAAGAAAGTATGCGAACTGGATTCCGGGAATCAGACAGGCAGAAGCAATTGAGAAAAGAATTGCAGAAAGATATCATGTGGAATTTCTGGAATTACAGGATCTTATGATATCGGCAGCAGGAAGAGCCGGATATGAAAATATCACGACAGATGGTATTCATCTGACGGAAGGTGGGAATGAAATTATTGCCGGAGAGTTGATGCGGTTTTTGGCAGATAATTAGCGAAAGCATATTGACAAAATACTCGAAATCAGTTAGTCTTTAACACAGACAGAAAAATAATATACAGATATCACAAAGGCTTAGAAAAGAAGAAGTAGTGATCCACACACCCATACAGAAAGCTGCCGGTTGATGAGAGGCGCATGAAAGAGTGAAGAACGAATACATCTTGGAGCCGCACACCGAAACGGATGAAAATGTAGAATATTAATTTCACAAGTATTTCCGGAAGTAGGCTGTGACGTCAGGCACACGTTATCGTGCAAAGGTCTGTGAACACGCAGACTGAATGAGGCTGAAAGCGTAAGTGATCAGTGAATTAAGGTGGTACCACGGTTAATATCGTCCTTATCCAATGTAATGTTGGGTAAGGACTTTTGTATTATTATGTGTAAGAAATCTGTAAACAATCAATTATGATAAATAAAAGGAGAATCTTAAAATGGGAATTTATGAAGAACTCGTTGCAAGAGGCCTGATCGCACAGGTAACAGACGAAGACAGGATCAAAGACTTGGTCAACAATGGAAAGGCTACATTTTACATCGGATTTGACCCGACAGCAGACAGCCTTCACGTAGGACATTTCATGGCACTGTGCCTGATGAAACGTCTGCAGGAAGCAGGAAACAAACCAATCGCACTGATCGGTGGAGGAACAGCTATGATTGGTGATCCATCCGGAAGAACAGATATGCGTCAGATGATGACACCGGAGACAATCCAGCACAACTGTGACTGCTTTAAGAAACAGATGAGTCGATTTATCGATTTCTCAGATGGAAAAGCACTGATGGTTAATAATGCTGACTGGCTGATGGGACTGAACTACATCGAAGTATTACGTGAAGTCGGAGCACATTTCTCCGTTAACCGTATGCTGACAGCAGAGTGCTACAAGCAGAGAATGGAAAAAGGACTCAGCTTTCTTGAGTTCAACTACATGATCATGCAGGCATATGACTTCTATGAGTTATACCAGAAATACGGATGTAACCTTGAGTTTGGCGGGGACGACCAGTGGAGCAACATGCTTGCGGGTACAGAGCTGATCCGTCGTAAACTCGGAAAAGACGCTTCTGCCATGACGATCACACTGCTTCTGAACTCAGAAGGTAAAAAGATGGGTAAGACACAGAGTGGTGCTGTATGGCTTGATCCGAACAAGACATCTCCATTCGAATTCTATCAGTACTGGAGAAATGTCGCAGATGCAGATGTATTAAAATGTATCCGTATGCTGACATTCCTTCCGTTAGAAGAGATCGACAAGATGGACAGCTGGGAAGGAGCACAGCTTAACACAGCAAAAGAGATTCTTGCATTCGAACTCACAAAACTGGTTCACGGCGAAGAAGAAGCTCAGAAAGCACAGGAGGCAGCAAAAGCATTATTCTCAACAGGTGCAGCAGCAGATATGCCAAAGACAGAACTGACAGAAGAAGACCTTACAGATGGCAATATCGATATCCTGACGATGTTAGTAAAATCAGGACTGACAGCTTCCAAGTCAGAAGCACGCCGTGCAGTGCAGCAGGGCGGAGTATCTGTAGATGGTGAGAAGGTTACAGATGTATTCCAGACATTTGCAGGAGAAGCATTAAGCGGAGACGGCGTAGTCCTGAAAAAGGGTAAGAAAAACTTCCGTAAAGTGTTAGTAAAGTAGTATAATTATAAAAGAATATAGTAAAAATGCAGGCAGTGAATATTCACTGTCTGTAATTCTAAAAAAAGACGATAAGGAGAATATGAAAATGGCATTTGAAGAAGTAGCAATTGAAAGCCTGGAATTCAACCCGTTTAAAAAGATTTCCAAAGAATGGATGCTGGTAACAGCAGGAGATGAGAAAAAGAGTAACACTATGACAGCAAGCTGGGGCGGTGTCGGAATCATGTGGGGAAAGAATATCGCAACCGCATATATCCGCCCGCAGAGATATACAAAGAAATTCATGGATGAGACGGGTATGTACACACTTTCTTTCCTGTCAGAAGATTACAGAAAAGCATTAAACGTATGTGGTTCGGTATCGGGAAAAGACGTAGAAGACAAGTGGAAAGAAGCAGGTCTTCATCCATATGCGGTAGACGGAACAACTGCAGTTGAAGAAGCAGATCTGATCTTCGTATGCAAGACTCAGTATACACAGGATATGAAACCGGAATGTTTCGATGTTAAGGAAAATGATGAGAAATGGTATCCGGATAAGGATTATCATACGATGTATATGGGCGAGATCGTGAAAGTATTGAAAAGAGTATAGCCAATCATGCAAAAGAAAATTGATTTGGTAAACGGACCTGTATTATCATCTCTTACCAGACTGGCTGTCCCGATCATGGCGACGTCATTGATCCAGATGGCGTACAATATGACCGACATGATCTGGATCGGCCGTATCGGAAGTTCGGCGGTAGCGTCTGTTGGGGCAGCAGGAATGTATATGTGGCTTTCCAACGGACTTGCCGCGCTTGCAAAAATGGGAGGGCAGGTTAATGTCGGACATGCACTTGGGGCATCTAATAGTGAAGAGGCCGCAGAATATGCATCCAACGCGTTACAGCTTACGTTGACTTTGGGGATTATTTATGGACTTGTCTGTATATTAGGGGCAAAACCACTGATTCATTTTTTCCATCTGAATCAGGCACAGGTGATCCGGGATGCCATATATTATCTTGAAATTACTTGCGGTCTTGTCTTGTTTTCCTTTTTAAATCAGACGTATACCGGATTATTTACGGCAATCGGTAACAGCAGGCCGGTATTTCTGGCAACAACGACCGGACTGGTTGTTAATATCATCCTGGATCCGGTTCTGATTTTTGGAATCGGACCATTTCCGGTTCTTCGAGTGACAGGTGCAGCAATTGCTACGGTAATCGCGCAGATGATCGTTACAGTTATGTTTTTTATATTTGCGATGAAGGATACCGTACTTTTTCAATATGTAAGATATCTGAAGAAGCCGGATCTGCATCATCTGAAAGGAATTGTCAGAATCGGTTTTCCAACGTCTGTTCAGAGTATGCTGTTTACCGGAATATCGATGATCATTGCACGTCTGGTCGCGGGATATGGAGATGCGGCGGTGGCTGTCCAGAAAGTTGGTTCACAGATAGAATCAATTTCGTGGATGACAGCGGATGGTTTTGCAGCAGCGGTGAATTCATTTACATCGCAGAACCATGGTGCAGGTAAGAAGAGACGGATCTATCAGGGATATGTCAGCGCATTAAAAGTAGTATTTGTATGGGGGATTTTCTGTACGCTATTATTAATATGCTGTCCGGCTCCGGTATTCCAGATTTTTATTACAGAAAAAGATGTAATTCCGCTTGGAGTGGATTATCTTCGGATCCTTGGTGTATCGCAGCTTTTTATGAGTCTTGAGATTACGACGGCAGGTGCATTTTCGGGGTATGGAAAGACCGTGCCGCCATCTGTGATCAGTATTGTATTTACGACGCTCAGGATTCCGCTTGCGCTGATACTGGTTCATACAACACTTGCGCTGAACGGGATCTGGTGGAGTATTACGATTTCGAGTATTCTGAAAGGTGTGCTGCTGTTTGTATGGTTCTACATATTCATGCGGGGAGAGAAAATTATATATAACAGGAAATAACCTGCCAGCGGCAGGTCTTTCAGATAGGGAAGTATGCAAGAGGCACTGCCAGTGGCAGTGTCTTTTGTGTCTTTAAAGAACGAAATGTGGTATAATAGAACAGTGAGTGATCTGCCGGAGCATAGTTTATGGCAGACACAGAAAGGATGGATGAGTAATGTGGGCTTACAATAGTATTTTTTATCAGATTTATCCGATCGGATTCTGTGGGGCACCGGTGCACAATGACGGTGTGTGTGTTCCTCGTATCCGCAAACTTATGGACTGGTCTGAGTATCTTCAGACATTAGGAGTAGATTCAATTCTGTTAAATCCGATCTTTGAATCGGACAATCATGGATATGATACAAGAGATTTTAAGAAGATCGACTGCAGACTCGGTACAAATGAAGATTTTAAAGAGGTCTGTGAAGATCTGCATAAACATAATGTAAAGATTGTGCTGGACGGTGTATTCAATCATGTCGGACGAGGCTTCTGGGCATTTAAGGATGTGCAGGAGAAGAAATGGGATTCCCCATACAAGGACTGGTTCCATATCAGTTTTGACGGAAACAGCTGTTACGATGACGGTTTCTGGTATGAAGGATGGGAAGGTCATTTTGAACTGGTCAAATTAAATCTTCAGAATCCGGCAGTCGTTGATTACCTGATGGAATGTGTAAAATACTGGATCGATGAATTTGATATCGATGGTCTGCGTCTGGATGTAGCGTACAGTCTGGATCATAATTTTATGAGACGGCTCCGCTCTTATACACAGGAATTAAAACCGGACTTTGCGCTGATTGGTGAAGTATTATTCGGAGATTATAATATCATTGTCAATGATGAGATGCTTCACAGTTGTACGAACTATGAGTGTTACAAGGGATTATATTCCAGCTTTAATTGCATGAATATGTTCGAGATTGCACATTCCCTGCATCGTCAGTTCGGAAGCGACCAGTGGTGTATTTACAGAGGAAAGCATCTGATGACATTCGTGGATAATCATGATGTTACCAGACTGGCAAGTATCCTGACCAATAAAAAGCATATTCCGCTGGCATACGGACTGCTCATGGGGATGCCGGGAATTCCGTGTCTGTATTATGGAAGTGAATGGGCAGAGCCGGGCGAGAAAGCACCGGATAATGATTATGCGCTTCGTCCTTGTTTTGAAGAGCCGAAGCCGAATGAACTGACGGAGTTTATTAAGAAACTGATCCGTGTACGTCAGGGAAGTGATGCGCTTTGTAACGGTGCTTATAAGAATGTGGTGATCCAGAATCACCAGCTCTTATTTGAACGGTGCTCGGAGAAAGAAAGAGTGATTGTTGCAATTAATGCTGCTGATTATGCATATACCGCAAATGCAGGAGAATTGAATGGAACGGCAACAGACCTTGTGACAGCGCAAAAAGTCACAATGAATGGTTCACTTGAACTGAAACCATACAGTGTGCAGTATTTGAAATTTTAGCAAGATTTTAAGAAAAACATGTGAAAACATATGAAAAAATAGTTGACACACACGGTACAGTATAATATAATAAGCAAGTATGACAAAAGGAGAAACAGTAAGAGGCCAAAGCCCCGGAATCTTGCTGATTCTGATATATTATCATGAAAATGTTAATGATTCACAGGAGGTAAACCACAATGAAAACTTATATGGCTAATCCAGATAAGATTGAAAGAAAATGGTATGTAGTTGACGCTTCGGAATATACATTAGGACGTTTAGCATCAGAAGTTGCTAAGGTTTTAAGAGGAAAGAACAAACCGGAGTTTACACCACACGTTGATACAGGCGATTATGTAATCGTTGTTAATGCAGAAAAGATTAATGTAACAGGTAAGAAACTGAATCAGAAGATTTATTACAATCACTCTGAATATGTAGGTGGAATGAAAGAGACTACATTAGCAGAGATGATGGCTAAGAAACCAGAGAAAGTTATCGAACTTGCTGTTAAAGGAATGCTTCCAAAGGGACCTTTAGGAAGATCTATGATCAAGAAACTTCACGTATATGCTGGACCAGAGCACGCTCAGCAGGCTCAGAAACCGGTTGAACTGAAATTCTAAGAAAGGTTAAAAGGAGGATTTTACAATGGCTACTGCAAAATTTTACGGAACAGGTAGAAGAAAAAAATCTGTTGCTAGAGTATATTTAGTACCAGGAACAGGTAAAATTACTATCAATAAAAGAGATATCGATGAGTATTTCGGACTTGAGACATTAAAGGTTGTTGTTCGCCAGCCATTAGCTGCAACAGACACAGAAGGAAAATTCGATGTAATCGTTAATGTTAAGGGTGGTGGATACACAGGACAGGCTGGAGCAATCCGTCACGGTGTTGCAAGAGCACTTCTTGAGGCTGATGCTGATTACAGACCAGTTCTTAAGAAAGCTGGATTCCTTACACGTGATCCACGTATGAAAGAACGTAAGAAATACGGTCTCAAAGCAGCTCGTAGAGCACCACAGTTCTCAAAGAGATAATTTATACGAATCATTCGAGATATACAAAAAAGAAGTACACAGCAGCCCCGGAAATGCAATGTTTCCGGGGTTTTTCTTTGCATAGCAAAGCATACAGATAAAGCTGCCATCGGCAGCTTTATCTGTAGTTCAGTTGATCTTATTCCTGCAATAATTGCTTTTCAAAGGTGGATAATAATTTGTTGATCGTAAAGAAATAACTCTTGCATTCGCTGCATGTTTTTGCATCGACTTCGATATCACCAAGAATGATGAGTTTGGCAGCCTGGAGTGCTGCAATAATGGTACGAAATTCGTCGGGTGTAATATCTGTGGCGTGATTAATCAATTTTTTCGCCGCAGAACAACAGAGTTGATAATTAATTTCTGCCTGGGCTTCTGATTCTGCAAGTCCAAGACGAGGCAGAACGGTAAGAGCATAAGCGGTTGCTTCTATGTCAGAATGATTAAAGGCATAGGAAATATGGCTCATAGTAAAACCTCCTTAAGTTTTTAAGAAAATTATAACATAAAAAGAGAAAGAACGCGAGAATATAAGTAAAAATCAGAGGAAGACTTATTAAAGAAAAGGGTTTACATTATAGATAATAATGTATACAATATAAAATATAAGTACATGGAAAAACTTTGATAAGGAGAATAAAAATGCTTGGTTTAAAACCAATAAAAATGCTGCCAGCAAGGGAACGAGTAGCGGCAGCACTTAGAAAGGCGATTATTTCAAGACAGATCACAGAGGGAGAAGTCCTGACACTGGAGAATACGGCTCAGGAACTTGGCGTATCGATCACACCGGTCAGAGAAGCCTTTCAGATTCTGGAAAGAGACGGGCTGATCGATCTGAAGCAGAATAAAGGTGCAACGGTATTGGGAATCAATGAGACAACACTCAGAGAACATTTTCAGATCCGGGCAGCACTGGAAAGTGAAGCATGTGCGCTGTGTTGCAGGAATCACATCGATATGAGCCGGATTGAACAGGTTCTGACGGTCTCAAAAGAGATGATTAAAAAAGAAGATTATGAGAATTATTCGAAGCTCAATCAGTCTCTGCATATGGAGATTTGGACAGCAGCCGGTAATGAAAAATTGAAGAAAATGCTTTCTGAACTCTGGAGCGGATTATCTCTTGGAGTTAAGATGACAGAAGCAGAATATGCAAAAAAGTCAATAAAAGAACATGAAGATATCATTGAAAGTATGAAAAAATATGATACGATGGAGGCATGGAGAAGGATGCACCAGCATATAGAACGAAGCTTAGAAGATGTATTATCGGAGTTTTAGAAGTAATAGTGCACAAAAAGAATAGGTAAAAATTATGTAAAACGTCGAACTTGTGATTAATGATTGACAAGTCTGGCGTTTTTAATTATGATTTGATTATGGATACATTATCATTTATAAATAATAAAAAATAAATGATAAGAGTAAAAACAAAGGAGAGAGAAAAATGAGTAACAAGAACTTAATCGTGAACACTCCGGAACCAAAGCCTGGTATATTGGAGCGAGGAGATCTCTTTGCTATTGCGGTAGGAATGGTAATTGGATCAGGAATGGTAACATTGATCGGACCGGCGATGGCAATGACAGGATATTCCGTATGGCTGGCATATCTGACAGCTATCGTTATGGGATTTTTTATGGTATTTCCGTATATTATCCTTGGGGGAACTATGAGAGTGGCAGGAGGACCTTACTCGATTGTAACGAATTTATCCGGTGTAAGTGCAGGAGGACTGGTAGCGTATACGAAGCTTGTAACTCCAATCCTGAACAGCTCTTTTGCACTGGCATTAGGCTTGTATGTAAATAATCTTCTTCCGGGAATTACAGTAAAAGCAATTGCTGTTGTGGGAATCTGCATCTTATTTGTATTAAATCTTCTGGGAATGGATATTTTTGCAAAGGTTAGTAAGATCTTATCAACGATCCTGCTGATCACAATGGTACTTTATGTTATCTTTGGACTGACACAGATCAAGCAGCCGATCTTCCAGTTCTCTGGGGATAAGATGTTTACCGGAGGCTTTAAAGGATTCATGCTTGCTGCATTACTTCTGATCAACTCAGCAAATGGATATTACAATATCCTCTGGTACGGAAAAGATGCAAAGAAAGCGACAAAGGATGTACCGTTTGCAAGTATGGCATGTGTGCCATGTCTTCTGTTCATCTATGTGGGGCTTGCCATGGTAACAGGCGGTGTGCTTCCGCATGATGAAGTTGCAGGAGCACCGACAATCTTACCGGCAGCGCAGGCAATCCTTCCTGGTGCAGTATATAAGATTTTCATGATCGGCGGACCAATCATGGCGATCATTACTACACTGAACGGTGTATTCAATGATGTCAGATATCCTCTTGCACAGGCTGCAAAAGACGGATGGCTTCCAAAGTTTATTTTAAAAGAGAATCGTTTTGGAGCACCGTATCTGATTTATACATACACACTGATCGTTGTTCTGATCCCAATCGTTTCGGATATGAGCATTGTAACAATCACAAACATTTTCCAGGTAATTACATTCTTCATGAATGTGACTGTTGTATATGCAATTTCAAGACTTCCAAAAAGATATCCGGAAGCATGGGTAAAGAATAAATTCCATTTTTCAAATGGGGCATTATATACATTCTGTACTGTAAGTATCATCATTTATACAGTTATCTTTGTAAAGGGTATTTTCAGTATTAAAGTATCTTATGCAGTAGCAGCGGTTATTGTTATGCTTGCACTGATACTGATCGGAATCTATTTGACAAAGAAAGGTGGTATCCGTATCGAGACTTCACTCTGGGATCCATCTGTAAAAAAGGAGGAAAAGTAAGATGGCGGCAACTTATGTAAAACCAGGTGAATTGGGACTGAATCCGGAGAAATTGACAGAGATGTTAACGGAACTGGAACAGACAGTGGAAATCCACAGTATCTCAGTACGGTTTGATGGAAAAGTTATCTTAGAGGGTGCATGGGAGCCGTTCTCACTGGAGAAGCCGCAGATGATGCATTCACTTTCAAAAATCGGAACAAGTATTTGTCTGGGATTTGCACTCGATGAGGGGAAGATTCATCTGGAAGATAAACTGCTTGATTATGTAAGAGATGAACTTCCGGAAGAATACGATCCGGCACTGGAAGATCTGACGATCTATCATCTGCTTACCATGCAGGCAGGTTCCAAAGAATGCTGCAATAATGTATGGTTTTCGAAGCTTACAAGAGACTGGGAGACAAACTGGTTAAAACAGCCGAAGATAAGAGAAGATATCGGAAAAGCATTCCATTATGATTCCGGATGTAGTTATACACTTTCAAGAATTGTCACAAAGGTTATGGGAAAAAACTGTCTGGCACTGATGCAGGAGCGTGTATTTGACAAGATGGGATTTGGTGAGATCAACTGGCTGACCAGTCCGGAAGGACACAACACCGGTGGATGGGGAATGTACCTGACTGCAGGAAAGATCTCTGCACTGGCACAGCTTCTGCTTCAAAAAGGTGAATGGAATGGAGAGCAGCTGATACCGGCATGGTGGACCGAAGAGATAGGAAAGATGCGCGTTGTGATTCCGGAAGATGAGAAGAAAGCACTGACGCATTATGCTTATCATATCAAGGCCGGAAAAGAGATTTTTGCGGCAGAAGGAGCATTTGGACAGTATCTGATCTGTTTTCGTGATTATCCGGTTGCAATCGGAATCACGGCAGGGGCATCGGAATATCTGGCAGCAGATATCTGTCTGAAATACATAAAAGAAGCAGTTCAGATCCCGTGTGAAAAAGAAAATCTGGAAGAGGCACAGGAAAAACTGGAAGAGAAACTGGTACATCTGACACTTCCGAAGCCGGAAGGTGACAAAAAAGACACAAATGAAGCAACAAAGAAACTATTAAATAAAAGAATTGCGTTTACAGAGAATCCAAGACAAATTGAGTCGGCAGTGATTTCAACGGTTGGAGAGGAATTAAAACTGGAACTTACTGTGGCAGGAGAAAAGAAGATTCTTTTTGCAGGATATAAGGACTGGAAATGTAATGATATGTATCCGAATGATTTTACGAAGAGATATCATGCGGTATCTTATGCGTTTGATGAAGATGCATTGTATCTTTCTGTGGGACTTCTGAATACATCATACAGAGAAGAATATTGTCTGTGGGTGAATTCGGAAAATGTAGTAGTTGGAACATGGAGACCGAATGTAACGTATCTTCCGGCAGAAGAAGATATGACATGGAAGTTTACCGGAACATTTGAACCGTCATGCATTTTGTAGATAGAATGAACGGTTAGTGGAAAAAGGAGAACCCCGTGAGGCAGAAGAAGCTGTCCCACGGGGTTTTTTGCATTGCATATTCGATAAAAGTTCATCTATTTACAGATGAACATATTTACAGTATGATACTGTAAACAGCAAAAATGAACGGAGAAGATATATGAATGAGATAGCAGTTGTAACAGAGCAGGATATACCGGATATTCTTCGAATGATCCATGAAATCTATAGTGAACTTCCGAATAAGGAATGGTTCAGTCTGGATAGCGATGAGGAAGTAACAAGCTATATGATGACCGGTGGCTTTGGATTAAAGGCAATGTGTGATGGCAGACTGGCAGGTGTCTTTATCGCACGGGCAAAGAATCTTGGGGATGAGAATCTCGGATACGATCTGAAATTTGATGAAGAACAGCGAAAGCAGTCGGCACATATGGAGATTGCCATGGTAAGAAAAGAATACCGCGGACAGGGGTTGCAGAGAAAGATGATGGAAGAGTCAGAACAGATTCTGAAAGAACAGGGATATCATTATCTGCTTGGAACGGCACATCCGGACAATGTGGCAAGTGTGAATACATTCCTGAAATTACAGTATGAACAGGTGATGACGAAGGAAAAGTATGGCGGGATGAAGAGGAGTATTTTCTGTAAAGCGATATAATGCAGATGTAATACAGAATGTACGAATCAAACCGGAATATATTATGATTGCAAGGTTCTGGTTGAAACGTTATAATGTAGATGTCAGCAGAGAGTTTGCTGGCATCTTTTCAAATTAAAAAAGTGAATAATCAGGGAGAAATTTATGAGTATATTAAATGTTGAACATCTGACACATGGTTTCGGGGACAGAGCCATATTCTCAGATGTTTCTTTTCGACTTTTAAAGGGAGAACACATCGGTCTTGTAGGAGCCAACGGAGAGGGAAAATCTACCTTTATGAATATTGTGACCGGAAAGCTTGTGCCGGATGAAGGAAAAGTAGAATGGTCCAAGAATGTACATGCAGGATATCTGGATCAGCATGCGGTCCTCGAAAAGGGAATGACCATCCGTGACGTGTTAAAATCTGCATTCGATCCGCTGCTTCAGAAAGAACAGCGTATGAATGAAATCTGTGATCTGCTTGGAACGGCAGATGAAGAAGAGATGAACCGTCTGATGGACGAACTTGGAACCATTCAGGATGAGCTTACGCTGCACGATTTCTATACGATCGATGCAAAGGTAGAGGAAGTGGCAAGAGCACTCGGACTTCTGGATCTGGGTCTGGACCGTGATGTTACAGACTTAAGCGGGGGACAGAGAACGAAAGTCCTTCTTGCAAAACTGTTATTGGAAAAGCCGGATATCCTGCTTCTGGATGAGCCGACCAACTACCTGGATGAGGAACATATCGCATGGTTGAAGCGCTATCTTCTGGATTATGAGAATGCATTTATTCTGATCTCGCATGATATTCCATTCTTAAACGAAGTGGTCAATATCATCTATCATATGGAGAATCAGGAACTGAACCGTTATGTGGGAGATTATGATCACTTCCAGGAAGTCTATGCTGTGAAGAAAGCGCAGCTGGAAGCTGCTTACAGAAGACAGCAGCAGGAGATCAGTGAGCTGAAAGATTTCGTGGCACGTAATAAGGCACGTGTATCTACCAGAAATATGGCGATGTCCAGACAGAAGAAGCTGGACAAGATGGATGTGATCGAACTGGCGGCAGAGAAACCGAAGCCGGAATTTCATTTCCGTTATGGCCGTACACCTGGAAAGATGTTATTTGAGACACATGATCTGGTAACGGGATATGATGAGCCGTTATCAAAACCATTAAATTTCAGTATGGAGCGTGGACAGAAGATAGCACTGGTTGGAACGAACGGAATCGGAAAGACTACATTATTAAAAAGCATTTTAGGATTGATTCCATCCTTATCCGGAAGTTGTGAACTGGGAGAGAATCTGGAGATCGGCTACTTTGAACAGGAAGTCAAAGGCGAGAACAAGACTACCTGTATCGATGAGATCTGGCAGGAATTTCCGTCGTTTACACAGTATGAAGTACGTTCGGCACTGGCAAAATGCGGACTGACAACAAAACATATCGAAAGTCAGGTCAGAGTATTAAGTGGTGGAGAGCAGGCGAAAGTCAGATTGTGTAAACTGATCAACCGGGATACAAATATCTTACTCCTGGATGAGCCGACCAACCACCTGGATGTGGATGCAAAGGATTCGCTGAAAAAAGCCTTGCAGGAATACAGAGGGAGCATCCTTTTGATCTGTCACGAACCGGAATTCTATCAGGATGTGGTAAATGAAGTCTGGGACATGAGCAAATGGACGACGAAAGTATTCTAGAGAGTCAGAAAAAATAAACTGGGGATGATGTAAGTGGAAGGAATAAAACACGATAAGATGAAATATCGTCTGGCGGAAGCCATGAAAAACTGTATGAAGAAGATGCCGGTAGAAAAGATTACAGTAAAAGAAATTGTGGCAGAATGTGGAACAACGCGGCAGACATTTTACCGAAATTTCCAGGATAAATACGATCTCATTAACTGGTATTTTGACCGGATCCTGTTAGAATCGTTCCAGCACATGGGAGAGGGTAAGACAGCTTATGAAGGACTGGTCAATAAGTTCCACTATATAGAGGAAGAGAAATTATTTTTCAAAGCAGCGTTCCGTAATGATGATCAGAATTGTCTGAGAGATCATGATTTTCAGCTGATTCTGAGGTTTTATGAGAATCAGATTCAGGCAAAAACAAAACAGCCAATTCCTGAGAATCTGCATTTCCAGTTGGAGATGTATTGTCAGGGCTCGGTGTATATGACAACCCAGTGGGTACTGGGGGATATGAAGAAACGTCCGGAAAAAATGGCAGAAAATCTGGTAAAAGCGATGCCGGCAGAACTGGAAACATTATTTAAGAAATTAGAACTCCTGTAAGATGGAGTTCTTTTTTTGATGTCAAAATATGTATCTGCGAAATGTCATTTGAATAACACAATACATTTGGAAATATTGTGCATAAAAGATATAAAGTTACAAAAATACAAAAGTGTAACGTGCAAATGTTACAAAATATATACTTTGTAACTTACATCCAAAGAAAATGATTGTTAAAATTAAGACATAAAGAAACAAGATACGAAACAAAAGAGGAAAAGAAAATGTTTCGCATCACAAATAAAGATTATGTATAGAAGGAGTGTCAGTTATCATGGCAAACAGAATTAATTTAAACCAGACATCATTTCACGGAGCAGGAGCAATCAATGAGATTGCAGCAGAAGTTAAAATAAGAGGATTGAAAAAAGCTTTGGTATGTTCAGACCCGGATCTGATCAAATTCAATGTAACAACGAAAGTTACAAAAGTACTTGAGGATGCAGGATTGGAATATGAATTATATTCTGATATCAAACCAAACCCGACGATCCAGAATGTACAGCATGGAGTTGAGGCCTTTAAAAAAGCCGCAGCTGATTATATCATCGCAATCGGCGGTGGATCTTCTATGGATACATCCAAAGCAATCGGTATTATCATAGCAAATCCGGAATTCGAGGATGTAAGAAGTCTGGAAGGAACAGCACCGACAAAAAATCCATGTGTTCCGATTATTGCAGTGCCTACAACAGCAGGAACAGCAGCAGAGGTAACGATCAACTATGTTATTACTGATGTCGAGAAGAAGAGAAAATTCGTCTGTGTAGATCCGCACGACATGCCTGTTATCGCAGTCGTAGATCCGGAGATGATGTCTTCTATGCCAAAGGGACTGACTGCTTCGACAGGTATGGATGCCCTGACACATGCAATTGAAGGATATACAACAAAGGCAGCATGGGAAATGACAGATATGTTCCACTTGAAAGCGATTGAACTTATTTCAAAATCTTTAAGAAGCGCAGTTGCAAATGAAAAAGAAGGACGCGAGGGAATGGCTCTTGGACAGTATATCGCAGGAATGGGATTCTCTAATGTAGGGCTTGGAATTGCACATTCTATGGCACATACACTTGGAGCTGTCTATGACACACCACATGGTGTTGCATGTGCAATGATGCTTCCAATCGTTATGGAATACAACGCGGAATGCACGGGAGAAAAATATAAAGAAATCGCAAAAGCGATGGGCGTTGAAGGCGTAGATGATATGTCTGTAGAAGAATACAGAAAAGCAGCAGTAGATGCGGTACGTAAATTATCTGTAGACGTAGGAATTCCTACAAAACTGGAAGCTTTGAAAGAAGAAGACCTTTCGTTCCTTGCAGAATCTGCTCACGCAGATGCATGCGCACCTGGTAATCCGAAAGATGCCAGTGTAGAGGATCTGAAAGATCTGTTCAGAAAATTAATGTAAGATCATGATACGGGAATGGGTTCCTGCGTACAGATTATAAAATGAAATTGCTATATCTATTGAAAAGACTGGCACGTTTAATTATAATAAACGATGTCAGTTTTTTCGTATAAAAATGGAGGAAGTTATGTCAGCATTGTTTTTTGATATTGATGGAACAATTTTAAGTGAGATTACGCATGAGATACCGGAAAGTGCACTTGTGGCATTACGCAAAGCACAGGAGAACGGACATAAGACATTTATCAATACCGGGCGCACCATATGCAGCGTACCGCCTATGATAAAAAGAATTCCGTTCGATGGTTTTTTATGTGGATGTGGAACACATTTGGTATATGAGGAACGGGTAGTATTTCATCATTCTATCCCATATGAAAGAGGACGCAGGATTATAAAGTCTATGAAAGACTGCAAGGTAGAAGGCTTTCTGGAAGGAACAGAGGATATCTATTACTCCAACCGTATCTCAAGGCTGGAGTCGGTGGAAAGCAGTAGAAGATATATGGCTGGTCTGGGACTTGGGAGAGAGCAGTCAATGGAAGATACAGGTTATGATTTTGATAAGATACTGATTTATATAGATAAAATTGCAGACGAAGAAAGGTTTTTTAAAGAAACAGAAGATGTTTTCAAACATATCGACCGTCTGGGTGGAGTGTATGAATGTGTACAGAAAGAATATTCTAAGGCAACTGCAATTGCGTACATAAAGAAAGAATTGGCTCTGCAGGATGATGAGATATATGCCTTCGGAGACAGCAGCAATGATTTTGATATGATCAAAGCTGCAGGACACGGGGTGATCATGGGGCATCATGATCCGGTTCTGGAGCCGTATGCCGAGTATATCACGGATACGGTAGAGAATGACGGGCTTTATAAAGCAATGGAGCATTATGGGTTGATTTAGAATTTGCAGCGTACAGACCAGAGTATTATAATATACAAAGATAAGAAGGGAAGTGCATTTTCATGGGTGAACAGTTAACTGAAAGCGATGTTAAGAAAATTAAAGAAGAAATAGAATACCGTAAGATTGTTGTTCGTAAGAAAGAACTGGAAGCAGTAAAAGAGGCAAGAGCACAGGGTGATTTAAGCGAGAACTTTGAATATAAGGCAGCAAAACAGGATAAGAACCGTAACGAAAGCCGTATCCGCTATCTGGAACGAATGCTTAAGAATGCGAAGATTGTGTCTGATACATCTAAGGTAGATGAAGTTGGAATTAATAATACAGTGGAAGTATACTTCGAAGACGATGACGAGACAGAGACATATCGTCTCGTGACCAGTATCCGCGGAAATTCTCTTCAGGGACTGATCAGTATCGAATCGCCGCTCGGAAAAGCAATACAGGGACATAAAGTCGGAGACCGTGTGCTTGTCAGGACAAACGGAAATGACGGGTATTATGTTGTGATAAAAAATATTGACAATACAACAGATGACAGCCACGATACATTGCGTAAATATTAAATAGAAGAAATCGGAAATATATGGATAACAGGAGAAAGAATAATGTTAGAAAACTGTATTGAAAATGTAAGAAAGAGTGTGCCGCTGGTACATAATATTACCAATTATGTAACGGTAAATGACGTTGCAAATGTATTGTTAGCCTGTGGCGGAAGTCCGATTATGTCAGATGAACCAGAAGATGTAAAGGAGATTACATCTATCTGTCAAGGTCTGAACATCAACATTGGTACTTTGAACAAAAGAACGATTGAAGGAATGCTTGCAGCCGGAGCGTGTGCCAATGAATTGGGACATGTGACGTTATTAGATCCGGTCGGAGCAGGCGCAAGTGGACTGCGGACGAATACCGCCGTAGAACTGATGGAGAAAGTCCGATTCGATGTTATACGCGGAAATATCTCAGAAGTAAAAACACTGGCACAGGGAAGCGGAACAACAAAAGGGGTGGATGCAGATGTAGCAGATGCCGTAACAGAGGAGAATCTGGAAGAAGGTATTGCATTTGCGAAAGCATTTGCGAAAAAAGCGGGATGTATTGTTGCGATTACAGGTGCAATTGATCTGGTAAGTGATGGTGCCAGCTGTTATATAATCCGCAACGGACGACCGGAGATGGGAAAGATTACCGGAACGGGATGTCAGTTGTCCGGAATGATGACAGCATTCCTGGCAGCGAATCCGGAGCAGAAGCTGGAGGCGGCAGCGGCAGCTGTCTGCACGATGGGACTGGCAGGAGAGATTGGATGGGGATATATGCAGAAAGGTGATGGTAATGCCACTTACCGTAACCGTATTATTGATGCAATCTACAATATGGATAAAGAAACATTGGAGAAAGGAGCAAAATATGAGATCAGATAGAAATATTGAGAATGATCAGATAAAAAAGCCGGAAGGACATACATGCAAAAAGATGCAGAAAGAAGATTTACTCCTGTATGCCGTGACGGACCGTCACTGGTTAAATGGTGAGACGTTATACAGTCAGGTTGAGAAGACGCTGGAAGGTGGTACAACATTTGTGCAGCTGAGAGAAAAAGAACTGGATGAAGCACATTTCCTCGAAGAAGCAAAAAAAATTAAGGAACTCTGCGACAGATATCATGTGCCATTTGTGATCAATGACAATGTTGATATTGCATTGGAGATAGATGCTGACGGAGTACATGTCGGACAGAGTGATATGGAAGCCGGAGATGTAAGAGCAAAACTTGGACCGGACAAGATCATTGGTGTATCTGCACAAACGGTCAGACAGGCATTGCTCGCACAGGAAAGAGGGGCAGATTACCTTGGGGTCGGAGCAGTCTTTCATACAGATTCAAAAGCAGATGCAGCTGATATAAGTCATGAGACATTGAAAGCAATTACTGAAGCAGTAGATATTCCTGTGATTGCTATCGGAGGAATCAGTAAAGAAAATGTATCGGAGCTTTCTGGAACCGGAATCTGCGGAATCGCAGTGATCAGTGCAATATTTGCAGAAAAAGATATAAAAAACGCAACGAAGAAACTGAAAAAATTAACAGAGGAAATGGTGGAAGCATGATAAAGGGAGCGATATTCGATGTAGACGGAACTTTGCTGGATTCCATGGGGATATGGAAAGATGTAGGGGTGCGTTATCTGAACAGCATCGGCGTAGAGGCAGAACCGGATCTGGGAACTATATTATTTACAATGAGTATTCAGGAAGGTGCGCAATATGTAAAAGAGCATTATCATCTGTCACAGGAAACAGATGAAATTGAACAGAACGTTTTGGATATTATCAGCGATTATTATAAAGAAACGGCACCGCTGAAGAGCGGAGCGGTAGAACTTCTGGAGAAGCTTCGTAACAGTAATATTCCAATGACGATTGCATCTTCCAATAATAAGAAAGAAATAGAGATGGCGTTTGAACGTCTGGAAATTGCAAAGTATTTTGATCGGATCTTCACCTGTGAAGAAGCAGGTGCAGGAAAGACGAAGCCGGATATTTATCTGCAGGCAGCGGAATATCTTGGAAGCAGACCGGAAGAGACGTTGGTATTCGAGGATGTTATCCATGCAGTCCGCACTGCAAAAAAGGCAGGATTCCAGGTTATAGGAATCTATGATGAAGCAAGTAAGGATGATCAGGAAGAGATTCAGAGAGAAGCAGACTGCTATTGCAGAGAATGGAGGGAACTGATGAAAAAAAAGACAGCACTTACAATTGCCGGAAGCGATTCAAGCGGAGGTGCGGGAATTCAGGCAGACATTAAGACCATGCAGGCAAACGGAGTCTATGCAATGAGTGCGATCACAGCATTGACTGCACAGAATACGACAGGTGTTACCGGGATCATGGAAGTATCTCCGGAATTCCTGGAAAATCAGTTAGATGCGGTCATCACTGATATCCGTCCGGATGCAGTAAAGATTGGTATGGTATCATCTGAAAAGTTAATAAAAACAATATCAAAGAAACTAAAAGAATACCATACAGAAAATATTGTAGTTGATCCGGTTATGGTGGCAACAAGCGGATCCCGATTGATCAGTGAAAATGCGATTGAGACTTTAAAAACACAGTTGTTACCGATGGCATCCGTGATCACGCCGAATATCCCGGAAGCAGAAGTTCTTGCAGAGATGGAGATTCGGTCAGAAAAAGATATGGTGGAAGCAGCAAAGAAGATTAATGAAATCTATCATTGTGCAGTTTTGTGCAAAGGCGGACACAGTCTGAACGATGCCAATGATCTCTTATACCAGAATGGCAAAGCGACATGGTTCCGCGGAAAAAGAATCAATAATCCGAATACCCATGGAACAGGCTGTACTTTATCCAGCGCAATCGCCTCCAATCTTGCAAAAGGATACTCCCTGGAAGAATCCATTCATCGTGCGAAAGAGTATATCAGCGGTGCACTTGCCGCCATGCTGGATCTGGGGAAAGGAAGCGGACCGATGGATCATGGGTTTGAGATAAGAGGGAGATTTGGGATTTAATTCAGAAAGGCACGACGACCCGGACCTGCATAAAAAGTAGGAAGCCGTTCCTGTTCAGGTTCCGTC